>DPSW01000318.1:1833-7895 GCA_003527145.1 Clostridiaceae bacterium
CTCGACTAACATTCAGTGGGGGCTACCATCCCCCTCTAAATGAAGTCTCGTTCAATATATATGAGGATTGGCATTGAGAGCCGATCCCCTTTTTGATATGATGGGAATATATAGCTTTTAAAGGTGATATGATACTAAGGATGACAATTGAGGAAGTTTGGATATAAAATAAATTATGGGAGTGATATTTATGCGCTTTATGATAAAGCAGAAGTTTTTTTCTTTTGGCGATAATTTTACAATAGATGATGAGATGGGCAATCCTCATTATCAGGTGCGAGGAAAAGTATTTTCCTTTGGAGATAAGCTGCGGATATATGATATGCAGGGAAATGAGCTGGTTTATATCGAACAAAAGCTGTTCAAGCTGCTCCCCGAATATACTATCTATTATAATGGAAGCCCTGCTGCAAGGGTAAAAAAGGAATTTACCTTCTTCAAACCAAGATTCAATATAGAAAGCTTTATAGGGAATTACACCATTGAGGGCAACTACTGGGGCATGGATTTTGACATAATAAAGGACGGCTGTATTGCGGCACAAGTATCCAAGAAGTGGTTTACATTCAGGGACACCTATGGCGTGGATATAGCAGAGGGAGAGAATTCCGCCTTTATATTAGCCCTGGTCATCGTTATAGATCAAGTCCTGCATGACAATAATCACAATAACGGTTAAAAAATTGGTTTACCACTGCTTGAAAGTGAGCAATGGATTATTTACAATAATAGTTGAAAGGGATATTTTTTTGATAGTTGGCTTTATGGCAAATAAAATCATAAATGGAGGGGTTAGTATATGGCACGAATAGTTGAATGTGTCCCAAATTTCAGTGAGGGCAGAAATAAGGGAGTGATAGAAGCCATTGTTGACGAAGTAAGAAAGATAAATGGAGTAAAGCTGCTGGATTACTCACCGGATGAAGATCACAACAGGACGGTGGTGACTTTTGTAGGAGATCCTGAAAATATTAAGGCAGCTGCTTTTAATCTGGCAAAGAAAGCTTCAGAGCTCATAGATATGAGAGTACATAAGGGTGGCCATCCAAGAATGGGCGCAACGGATGTAATGCCTTTTATACCTGTATCTGATGTAGCTATGGCGGATTGCATAGCGATTGCCAGAGAGGTAGGAAAGAGAATAGGCGAGGAATTAGGTATTCCTGTTTATCTATATGAAGATGCTGCATCTGCCGATTATAGGAAAAACCTGGCGGATGTAAGGAAGGGTCAGTATGAAGGCTTTTTTGATAAGATCAAACAGCAGGAATGGAAGCCGGACTTTGGTCCCGGTGAAATGAATGCAAAATCAGGAGCCACGGCTGTGGGCGCCAGGGTGCCTCTTGTTGCATTTAATGTGAATCTCGGAACTTCAGACATTGAGATTGCAGACAAGATAGCTAAAACCGTGAGGTTTTTAGGCGGCGGTCTCAGATTCGTAAAGGCAATGGGAGTGAAGCTTGAAGAGAGAAATATAGTTCAGGTTTCCATGAACCTCGTTAATTATGAAAAGACAGCAGTGTACAGGGCTTATGAGATGGTCAAGATGGAAGCTCAGCGGTATGGTGTACCGGTGGTGGGCACTGAAGTGATAGGCTTATTGCCTATGAAGGCCCTCATCGATTGTGCCGAATATTATTTGCAGATTGAAGACTTCAGTATTGACCAGGTGCTGGAAAAGAGAATTGTAGAGTAACATTTGAACAAAAGGGGGCCTAGCGATTATATGTTGCAGGAATTTAAAAAATTCGCTCTAAAGGGAAATGTATTGGATTTAGCTATAGGTGTAATAATAGGAGGAGCCTTTGGCAAAATCGTTACTTCTTTGGTCAATGATGTATTGATGCCTATAATTGGGCTGCTTTTAGGCGGAGTTGATTTTTCGGGCTTGCAGATCACTATAGGTGATGCTGGAATTAAGTACGGTGCTTTTATTCAGAGCATTGTAGATTTTATTATCATTGCTTTTTCCATATTTCTGTTTATAAAAGCTATCACCAGGTTTAAGAAAAAGGAAGAGGAAAAACCTGCGGCACCTCCGGTTCCTTCGTCGGAGGAAGTGCTGCTTACCGAGATCAGAGATATTTTGATAGATAAGAAATAGAACAGGAAGTGCAGATTGAGATTGGATTATGTAGATATTATGGACATACCCGGGATAAAGCTGGGCAATGCCCAGAACTTTGACGGGGGAACTGGGTGCACCGTTATTCTATGCAGCAATGGCGGTACCGGGGGAGTAGATGTGAGAGGCGGAGCGCCGGGAACCAGAGAGACGGATTTGCTCAATCCCATGAACTTGGTTGATAAAGTCCATGGGATATTGCTGTCTGGGGGAAGCGCCTTCGGATTGGATGCCGCTGCCGGTGTTATGGAGTATCTGGAGGAAAGAGGAATAGGCTATGATGTGGGCGTGACCAAGGTTCCTATAGTTGCCGGGGCAGTTCTTTTTGACCTTGCTGTTGGGGATTTCAAGTGCAGGCCGGACAAAAGAATGGGGTATGAAGCTTGTCTTAATTCAGAAGCGGGCAAGCTCTCAGAAGGCAGCGCAGGTGCGGGAACCGGCGCCACAGTGGGAAAAATCCTGGGAATGGATAAGGCCATGAAGGGCGGCCTGGGCATATTCTGCATCAAAACAGGCCGGCTGTATGTAGGAGCCGTCGTGGCAGTAAATTGCCTGGGTGATGTAGTCAACCCGGAAACAGGCAAAATATTGGCAGGGGCATATTCCTATGGGGATAAAATATTTATAAACAGCGAAAAAACTATAATGGAGAACTCAAAACAAGAGAATAACCCGTTTACCGGGAATACAACCATAGGTGCTGTCATCACCAACGGAAGGCTGAGCAAAGCAGGTGCAAATAAGGTTGCTTCCATGGCTCACAATGGTTATGCCAGAAGCATAAGACCCGCTCATACTATGCATGACGGGGATACCATATTTGCATTGGCAACAGGCGAAGTTGATGCTGATGTAAATCAAATAGGAGTATTGGCAGCAAAGGCAGTGGAGCAGGCTGTAGTAAACGGAGTAAAAAAGGCTTCAGAGCTGTATGGCATAAAATCATTTTCACAGCTATGATCATGTAGTAAAGGTATGTATTGCCTCCCTATATAGATGCAATACATACCTTTTTTAGTAATCGGAGTATACTGAGGTATAGCCCCAGAGTATATGACAATGCCTTTTGTTCATAGTGGTGAAGCATTGATAATAATGGATATGCCCGCCTTCTACCTCAATATCAGGGCCGGTGATCAGTGAATAGTAGTGGACATGCCCCTGAACTTCTTCTGCATATCCTGAAAAGTAGTGGGTATGGCCATCAAAATCCGGGTTTTTGCTTGAAGTGCCTGAATATTTGTGCGTGTGGGCAAATACCTTGTTTGCAGTGCCTTCGAATTCGTGGAGATGCAATTTTTCATACATAAAATCACCTCATATTATATTTATGCTGCAGAGGTGAAAAAGTGAGAGGATGTGAAATAATTTTGAACCATATAAAACAGATAATGAAAGGCTNNAAGGCTTAATCCAAGATAAAGCATTTTATAAAGATCTTACAAGCATTGCGGCACCCATAATAATTCAGAATTTTATAAGCACATCCTTAAATACGGTGGATACGGTTATGATTGGGATGGTTGGAGAAACGCAAATTGCAGCTGTCGGAATAGCAAATCAGGTTTTTATGCTGTTCAGCATGTTTTTATTTGGGATATGCAGCGGCAGCGGTATATTTATATCACAATTTTGGGGTAAAAAAGATACAGAGAATATTAAGCATGTAGTGGGAATAGAAATTTTTTCTGCTCTTGTGGTATCTGCATTGTTTACTTTAGCAGCTTTATTATTTTCGGTGAATATAATGGGAATATTTAATAAAGATGCAGAGGTTCTTTTATATGGCAGCAAATATCTGAAGCTTGTAAGCATAAGCTATGCTTTTACTGCGGTGACCTTCTGTTTCAGCTTTGCATTGAGGTGTACGGAAAAAGCGGTGTATCCGATGATAGTCAGTGCTGTTGCACTCTTGGGAAATACATTTTTGAATTACGTATTTATCTTCGGACACTTTGGATTTGAAGCTATGGGGGTGGAAGGCGCTGCATTGGCCACAGTTATTGCCAGGTTTATTGAAGCAGTCTTGATAGCTGCAATAGTGTATAGGAAAAATAAAATTTTAGCCCCAAACTTAAAAGATATATTTATTATAAATGGTGCTTTCTTCAAAAAAGTTTATAAAACAACCGTTCCCGTATTGCTGAATGAAGTGTGCTGGGGTTTAGCCTTTGTTATATATTCTGTAGCATATGGCCGTATAGGAAAAGAAGCGATTGCTTCCATACAAATAAGCAGCACGGTACAGAATTTGTTTATGATTTTTTGCTTTGGAATGGCTAATGCTTCAGGCGTAATGATCGGAAAGAGGATCGGAGCGGGGAATGAAGAGGAAGGAAGGGATTACGCTCACAGATTTGCTGTGCTGTCCGTCTTTACAGGTATTTTTATAGGATTTATGGTTCTGATAAGCGGACCTCTTATATTAGGGTTTTTCAATGTTTCCCAGGGTGTATTGAGGGATTCATATGCTGTTTTGAAAATATACTCATTAGCTATGCCTTTAAAGGTTTTCAATATAGTTTCTATCGTTGGGAAATTGAGGGGTGGAGGGGATGCCAAGCAAGCCTTCATCATCGAAGCCTCCACTATGTGGCTTATTGGAGTGCCTATGGCCTTTACAGGGGCATTATTATTCAGACTTCCTATTTACGGTGTAGTTGCGCTGACAACCCTTGAGGAAGCAGTCAAGTTTATGCTCTGCATGTACAGACTGGTTTCAGGCAAATGGATCAATAATCTAGTCAAGAATTTTTGATTTATAATATGATAAGAGCAGATCGACCATTCTTCCATAGCTTTTTACTCCGTCCTTTTGGTTATTTGCTTTCAGGTATGTATTATTGAGCCTTGTAGAGGTTCTTTCTATCGGCCCCTCGAATTTTTTCCAATAAGCATTGATGTCCGCCAGGTCCCTCTCAAGGCCTGGACTATACTCCTCAGCCAGTTCAAGGGCTTTGTCTTTATCAACTCCATGCAATGCATTTATAGAATGGATAAGGGCAAGGATGGTGCCCGAGTATTTGTATTCTATATCAGGGCTAGCCATACAGGTTAGAAAAGAAATAAAATTCGCTTCATCCTCCCTGGCGTAGCCTCTCTGATGAGCCATTTCGTGGGCTATAGTGCTGGGAAGCATGACCTCAGGCAGATCGCCGTTCACATTTGCTTCAATCGTAAATGGGAAAAAAATGCCTGCTATTCCTGCATAGGACATCAGCTTTGAGCCTAAAACTATTTTAGGCTTTCCATAATTACCCTCAAGCATGGGGTATTGGGAGGATATGCTATCATAACCCAGATGAGCTCTTGATATAGTGATATTTTTATTCTGGGACAGCTTCATGACTCCTCCGGAGTCTTCTTTTATTTTATCCCTATAGCTGTTGGCCTCTTTGGTCAGGTAATTGCACAGCTTTCTCAGATCCTCTGCGGTATGATCTTCCGTATCCAGATTTGCAGATTGGGAAAGAGGCATCCTATAGTAATTTAAGCCCCATAGCATCACAAACAGGAATAATAAAATGCTGAGGGCGGCAATCATCTGAGCTGCGGTTTTTGATAGCAGCTCTTTATTTTTTAGAAACAATGCCCTGGCTAAAGCGAAGAGCTTAAGCATTACCCAAGCTATAAATATATAAAAAAGCAATTCGCCCNNCAGAGAGTAGAGGTTTTCTACTGTCTGGGGCGAAGCCTTAGCCAGGGAGACAAGGATAAAGGATATGGGAATTAAAACGGCAAACCAAATCATACTCCTGAATTCCTCCCAAAATAGCATCGTTAAAATCTATTATAACCAAAACTATCATATATTCATATATTCGGCTTATATGATTTTTGTAGTCCAGTCCTCGCAATTCCATACCTCTGTGACTATGTCCTGGTAGAATTCTTTTTCATGACATATGAGGAGGACTGTTCCCTTGTATTCTTTAAG
>DPSW01000128.1 GCA_003527145.1 Clostridiaceae bacterium
TATCCTATAAAAATTACTCCGTCGAAAGTATCATCAATGCTATCCATCATTGAAAGAGTCTTGTCGGAACCGCAGGCGAGTAAGAAATCCCCCTTCAGCATTCCGATGGGTATATTGAGCATATCGCCGTGAGAATCCCCAATAACTGCAATGCCGCCGCCTTCGTTTATGCCCTTTATGACTGCATTGGCCTCTTCAGCCATAAGCTGACGGCCTTCCCTATACAAATCATT
This sequence comes from Clostridiaceae bacterium, assembly GCA_003527145.1. Classification (GTDB taxonomy): domain Bacteria; phylum Bacillota; class Clostridia; order Lutisporales; family Lutisporaceae; genus Lutispora. The sequence continues at coordinate 234 of DPSW01000128.1, forward strand.
ATTTTCCACTCCTACCTGATTTGGACTGACAATGCCTCCGATACCTTCCATGTCAACAGATACATAAATTTTTTTCACATATACCACCCTTTCATATAAATAATAAATAGTTTATGCCTTATCTCTCAAATACAGTTCCCACTCCATTTATCATCTTGTGCAGATCTTCCCTATAATCATCACTTCCGGGATTGATGCTGTTTATCAATACCCTGCCTTCCCGGCCGGTAGAGTGGATATAATTTCCTTCACCGATAAACATGGCCACATGACCCGGGAAAAACATCAGATCTGCCGGTTTTATATGTTCTAATGAAATGGATTTCATGTATTCTTCTTTTAAATTGGCATCCCTGTATATTATTATACCATTCAGCATATATGCCATAGATACAAAGCCTGAACAATCTATACCCATAGGGCTCTTGCCTCCCCATCTGTATTGGGTTCCCATGTAGGCAAAAGCCGTGTCTATGATGCTCTTTCTCACCGTCTCCTCATCCCGCTTCAAGTCAAAGCATGGGATCTTTCTGAATACTTCCTTGCGAATCCAGCCTCTTCTTTTATCTATAAGCTCAACTTCACACCATCGTTCTTCTTCTCTGCCAGTCATATGAATAAATGCTCCCATTGTCAGTGTTTCCAGCTGATAGCTGGCATATTTGGGCTCGGCCAATACATCGACTATCCTACCGGATATACAGCAGTCTGCATTTTCCTGCCACTCAATTGCCCTATAGCTATCGATTAAAATATTGCTTTCGTGGACATAGCCCTCATAATCGTAATGCGCTTTAACTCTGTACCATCCGTCATCAATGGCCTCTACCAGCTCCAGCACCATGCCGTATAAGCTCTCATCCGCAACCTCGCTGTCAAAGGAAGGCTTCAATTTCAAAGGTATGACATTCTTTCTGGTGATGGCAAGCTTATTATTCATCAAAGGCACCTCCGTCAAAATCAATGTTTTTTATGCCAAGTCCCGCTCCATCACTGAGTATTAATTTGTTTTTGGAGAGCTCTACTCCGCCTGAAATAGGCTCCTTTTCTATCAAATCAACAGCATCCAAATCAGCTCTGGTAATATTTAATTTGCCCCCTGCAAAATGAGCTGCTGCAGCTATGCCCACCTTGCTTTCGATCATGCAGCCTATCATGCACTCTACCCCGCAGCTTTCCGCCATAGCGTTTATCTTCTGCGCATTATGAAGGCCGCCGCATTTCATAAGCTTTATATTCAGTATGTCCGCAGCCCTCTCTTTGAGCAAAATAAAGCAATCATGGGGAGAAAACAAAGCCTCATCTGCCATAATGGGGGTTTCAACATTGCTGGTAATATATTTTAGTCCTTCTATATCAATAGCCTTTACAGGCTGCTCCACCAGCTCAATATCAAAGCCTTGATCCTCCATAGCCCTTATGGTTTTTATAGCTTCCTTCGGTGTCCATCCCTGGTTGGCATCAAGCCTTAACTGTACATCAGGCCCCACAGCGTCTCTGATGGCCTTAACTCTCCTGATATCCAGCTTGCCATCTACCCCTACCTTAGTCTTCAATGTCTTATATCCATTTTTGACATAGTTTATCGCATCCGCAGCCATCTCCTCAGGTGAGTTAACGCTTATGGTTATATCTGACTCGATCTCTTTCCTCGCACCTCCGAATAACCTGTACAAGGGTATATTGAATCTTTTGCCGAAAAGGTCATAAAGCGCTATATCCACTGCAGCCTTAGCGCTCGTATTATGAACTGCCGAGGATTCAACCTTTCTTATTATGGCTTCCAGTTCTTCGATATCCATTCCTACTACGGCAGGCGCTATATAGTTTTTAATGGCACCTGCTATTGATTCATTGGTATCGCCTGTGATCACGGCTGTGGGCGAAGCACTGCCATAGCCTATGTCTCCTGTATCTGCGGTAAGCTTTACTATTAAAGCATCTGCAACAGATACCTGCCTTAGTGCCGTCTTGAATGGCTTTTTTAATTTCATGGAAATAAGCTCCGTCTCAACGGAAAGGATTTTCATTGGGCCACCTCCTAAATTTTAGAGCAAAAATATTTATAAGCTGCTTCAGAAACCTTGCCTATGATATGCTTTGCCGATACATTGCTTTCTGCTTCGGTAACAAATACTCCCAGAAGGTAAACAGTATCCGTCAGATAAAAAATACCTATATCATGATTAAGGTTTTCCAAATCCCCTGATTTATGTGCTACTACAATATCCTCAGCAATATATCTTGTAAGCAGATCCNNTATTTCTGTCAAGTATACTTTCTTTATAAAGGGCCTCCATCATATAAGCCATATCCCGGGCAGTGGTCAGGTTCTGCCTGCCCTGCCTTGCAGCTTCAAAATCCATCATCTTTCTTTGCAAAACCGTGCCTTTAAGCTGCATCTTCTCTGCTTGATCATTGATATTATCATAGCCTAAAATATCTATAAGCACATTGGTAGCAGTGTTATCACTTATGATGATCATAAGGGTTATAAGGTCCCGTATACTGTAGCAGGCTGCACCCAGCTCCGATATTATGCTGAAATCAACCCTCTCATAAGGCTTGACGAAGACCATCTCATCAAGGGAAATCCTGCCCTCCATGACCTGCTTCAGTGCTTCGATCATTATAAGAATTTTTATGGTGCTGGCGGAAGGAACCACCCTTGCTGCGTCCAATTCAAGCATCACTTCTTCTTTAAGCAAATCCTTCAGCACTATAGAGACCTTGGCCTCCATCCTGTCAAAGCATTTTAATATATCATCTTTAAGCATAAAACCCCTCCTCGACTTTATTTATAAACAAAAATTTCGGCAGAAAAAGCTATGATAACTCTTTCTGCCGAACTTCATTTACGGTAATAAATGCTGCGACATAAATGCGATCAGAAAAGTCAATGTCAATAATGCCATTGAGGCTATCCCGACCTTAAAATATATATTCTATATATTTTGAAAAACTCCTCTTACATTAATAGTATTTTTATGATAGTTTATATATGGAGGGATTAAATTTGAAATATACTACTGATACTACTTATATAGTAGGAAATTCCAAATCTCAACAAAACAACCCCATAACTCATGTATATGGAGCATTCTTTATGGGCTTCGTCGTCAACAGCCAGACCGAAGAAATAATTGATGTAGAATGCAATTCCATACTTCCTCTTACAAATNNAAAGCATCAGGCATGATTATGAGCAAATAAGATCTGAAGTAGAAAAAAGATATCTGGGTTCATCCCAGAGGGCTGTTCTCGTTGCCTTCAAAGATGCCCAGAAGAAGTATGTTGATTTTAAATCAGGGAAAGAGGTTCAACTATAATCCGGACTTCTTTCCCTGCCAGCTATCCCTTTCAACTAGCTTTTCATCTATTGCATTCAAAACTTCCCATTTATTAAGACTCCATCTGGGTTCTATGAGAGTAGCCCGCGGCCCATCTCCTGTTAGCCTATGTATGACCATATCCGGTGGAAGTTTCTCGATGCAATCTACCACCAAATCCACATATCTCTCCTTGTCCATAAACTTAAGCCTTCCCTCTTCATAAAGTCTAACCATAGGTGTATCTTTCATAAGATGTAGAAGGTGAAGCTTGATTCCCTGAGTATTTGTTTTTGCAACATAATCGATAGTCTTAAGAATATCGGTTTTGGTTTCGCCGGGTAGCCCCAATATGCAGTGAGTGACGACATCAATATTTCTCTTTTTCAATTCTTCAACCGCGCTTATATAGGTCTCCAGGGCATATCCCCGGTTGATCAGCCCGGCTGTATCTTCATGAATGGTCTGCAAGCCCAATTCTACCCACAGGTATGTGCGGCTGTTCAATTCCTCCAGCAGTTCAAGGATGTCGGTCGGCAAACAGTCAGGCCTTGTTGCAATGGCCAGACCTATTACATTCTCCTTCTCCAGTATGGTATTATACTTTTCTCTCAAAACTTCAACAGGCGCATAGGTATTTGTGTAAGCTTGAAAATATCCGATGTATTTTCCGCTCTTCCATTTTTTTCGCATCATAGCCTTGGCTTCTTCAAATTGAAGTGACAGGTCTTTATTTTTCATGGTAAAGTCCCCGGACCCTCTGGGACTGCAAAATATGCACCCGTTTTTGGATACCCTTCCGTCCCTGTTGGGACATGTAAAACCGCCGTCTAAGGATATTTTAAATATCTTTTCGCCAAATTTCTGCCTTAGAAAATAATTTAAGCTATAATATCTTTTGTTATCCCATTCCATTAGCATTCACAACTCTCCTGAATTAATTGTTTTGTTTTTCTATCTGATTTATACTTTTTATACCTTATATAAAAAAGCATAGCTCCTGCAAGTCTGAAAAATCCGGAAAAACTCATGGCTGTAGATCACCACGTTGGCAAGCGCACTGGAGACATTTATCAAGCTTAGCCAAGCCTCATTGGCATGAAGAAAATCTACTTCATAAATAAAGAATAAAGGCCATGCCATCTGCCATGATATATGAAATATGAAAGCAATCAATGTAAATACTATTGCCGCAAAAGCGCCCTCCCACATAATATACCAACCATTACTTGCTTCCCTGCTTGATAGGTCCAAAGGTTTCATAATATTTATCATATATAACACCTATAATATTTAATAATAGATAACCCTATAATATTATAATATATTTTCCTGCTCATTGCCGCATAATATATTTTACATAGTCCTTCATTTATTATAGAATAGTTTTGATGTACATATGAAAGGAAGATTTTGCATGAACACTAATCCAATTGTAACAATCGAAATGGAAAACGGAAAAACTATAAAAATCGAGCTGTATCCGGATGTAGCTCCGAATACTGTAAAGAGCTTCATATCACTTGTGAACAGGGGCTTCTATGATGGGCTCATATTTCATAGGGTCATCCCCGGCTTTATGATTCAGGGCGGATGTCCTCAAGGATCAGGCACGGGCGGCCCCGGCTATTCCATAAAAGGAGAGTTTTCATCCAACGGATTCAAAAATGATTTAAAGCATGACAGGGGCGTCATCTCCATGGCCCGTTCCATGCATCCCGACTCAGCAGGTTCCCAGTTCTTCATCATGGTAGAAGCGGCACCGCATCTGGATGGCGCTTATGCTGCCTTCGGCAAAGTAACAGAAGGAATTGAGGCTGCAGATGAGGTCGTCGACTCTCCAGCAGATTTCAGAGATAAGCCTATAAATGATCAAAGGATCAAAAAAGTCGCCGTTGAGACCTTCGGCGTCAACTATGATGAGCCTGAAAAGATGTAGGGGCGGGCGCGGACGCGCCCCCTACAGCAGTGCTATCTTATGAGCTTCGCAGATGCTTATCATTTCCTGAGGCCATATGGAAGCCTGTATCTCACCTATATGCGCCTTTCTGAGAAAAAACATGCATATCCTTGACTGTCCTATGCCTCCGCCAATGGTCAAAGGAAGCTTATCCTCCAGCAGCATTTGGTGATACTCAAGCTTAAGCCGATCTTCACAATCGGACAATTTAAGCTGTCTGAGCAAAGCATCCTTGTCCACCCTGATTCCCATGGAAGATAACTCCAATGCCATATCCAAAACAGGATACCAGAAAAGTATGTCTCCGTTCAGCATCCAATCATCATAATCGGGAGATCTTCCGTCATGTCTTTTACCGGATTTCAACTTACCGCCGATACCTGTAATAAATACCGCACCTTTTTCTTTTGCAATGGCATTCTCTCTCTCCTTGGGACTTTTATCCGGGTACATATCCTCAAGCTCCTGAGAAGTTATAAAAGTTATTTCATCCGGAAGTATTTCTTCATAGTCTTTGTAAATGCCTTGCATACATCTCTCCGTATTCTTAAAGGCCTTGTAAATCTTTCTTACACAGTCTTTGAGAAAATCAATGTTTCTGTCTTCCTTCATTATTATCTTTTCCCAATCCCATTGGTCCACATAGATGGAATGAATATTATCAAGATCCTCGTCCCTTCTAATGGCATTCATATCTGTGTATAGGCCCTCATAAGGCTTAAAGCCGTATTTGTAAAGCGCCATTCTCTTCCACTTGGCCAGAGATTGCACTATTTCGACCCTCTTCCCCTCTATGGATTTGACATCAAAAGATACAGGCCTTTCCACACCGTTTAAGTAGTCATTCAGCCCTGTATCTGTAGTAACAAATAAAGGTGCAGAGACCCTTGTAAGATTCAGCTGCTCCGACAGGCTTTTTTCAAAATAATCCTTGATCCTCTTGATAGCTATTTGTGTCTCCAAGACATCATGCATAGAGCTATAACCCTTAGGTTTTATAAAAGTAACCTTTCCCATTTTTTGCCCTCCAATATTGAAAAATTAAATAAAAAAACCCTTCATCCCTGAAATAAAGGGACGAAAGGCATTGCTTCCGCGGTACCACCCTGATTAACATATGGTTCACTCTGCCGATACGGAATAACCGGTATTCGATATCGCCCAAGTATAACGTCCTNNAGTCTACTATCCTAAGATTTCGGTTAGAAATTCCGGGATGTTCTTCAAATGGGTTATCGTATCGGCCTCTCACCATCGCCGACTCGCTATGACTACCTTCCCAATTTACTCTTCCCATCATAATCTTTATAATGTTATGCATTTTTATACAGTATAATCTAATTTAAATTTGGTGTCAATATTTTTTTAATAATTGGTGAATATTGTTTTGAATTTTCATTCATGTTATACTTTATACAGCAATATTGACCTAAAAATATTGTATTGGAGGGTGTTATATGAATTTAATTGAGTTCTTAAAGAGGCAAAATATTATCCCTGAAAAGAAATCCGAGAAATTCATTAAGATACTGGAACAATATTCCGAAAACGATGTGTTATACCCGGATGTCATTAAGGAGCTTGACCTTACAGTCACCGAACATGAAAGACTGTTTAATGAATTGGGAAAAAGAGACTATATATCTGCAATATATATAATACAATGTCCATACTGTAATGAATTGGGCAACACATATGTAGATGAAGACGATATACCTTTTATAGACCATTGCAGATTCTGTGAAGCTGAGTTCAACCATCAGGAAAATCATATGCAAGCATACAGGCTGTATTTCAATTATGATGAGGAAGTTGATGTTATCGAGGAATTAAACGATAAAATTGCAGCAAATCAAGACAGGATCATGGAAATAACAGATGAAATCCGCTCTCTGGAAAATGCCCGCAAAACTCTCCAGCTTGAAAATATTAATTTTATAACCACAAAAAATGAATTAATAAAGAATAAAAACGAGAGCAAAGCATACTCCAAAATGGTCGCAAGAGGCTCCAACGTAAAATTCCTTGGAAAGTATCTTGATAATAAAAAGCTGAATTTGAAATGCTTCCGCTGCGGAGATGATATGGAATTTTTCGATGTGAACGGCAAAATAATGGGAGCTTGCCCAGGATGCGACAACGAAGTTGAAATGGAATTCCACTAAATAATGATATATTTGCCATGAAATAAGCTGCCCGGCGGGCAGCTTATTGGTTTCCAGCTATTTATTTAGGAGCAAAGGTTGCGCAATCTGTTTCTTCAGTATTCTTAGCATTTCTTGGCTGAATTTCAATGCTTGAAGCTGTGCAATGATCATCCGAAGCATGATAGTGGCATGTATTGACTACACATTTTACTCCGGGAAGATGACTATCTGTATGACCTACTCTACCTTGCATTTTTATATCTACCTCCATTAATATTCTCCATATTATTATCTAATTCTGCAATCGATGTTATGCTGAGATTATATTCCAATTATCCTAATCTCCTGGGATATCGTTATCTCGTTTTCCTTAACAACGGAATCATAGGCCAAGACCTTTACGCCTTTATCTGAGCAGCGCTTGAGCTCCTCTGAGAACTCAGGGTCCATGACAAAGTTCGGAGAAAAAGCTTCCACACCTTTCATCTGGATTAAAAAAATCACATATCCCTCATAGCCCTGGGAAACAGCATGGCTCATCTCCGCCAAATGTTTCCTCCCACGTTCAGTAGGAGCATCCGGAAACATCGCCAATCCACCATCTTCAAGGGTCACACCCTTGACCTCAATAAAGCCCTTGCTTTCCTCTTTTTCAAAGTACATGTCGAACCTTGAATTGCCATAAGTCACTTCTCTCTTCAAGTATTTTACACCAGAAATCAATGGAATCTTGTCTTGTTTTACACCTTCAAATACGACTGCATTCGGTATTTGAGAATCAATATTTATGAGCATATCTCCCTTGTAGGCTGCAATCAGGGAGTAAGCAGTCTTGCGGTTGGGATTATTTGATGCTTCCAATATCACCTTTGTGCCTTCCGCTAAAATTTCCTTGCATCTTCCCGTGTTTCTTACATGTACTATTTCCTCTTTCCCGTCAAGCAAGACATGGGCGATAAATCTATTTGGTCTTTTTATAAACAAAGCTTTTTTTATATCTTTATATTTCNNGCTTCAAATACATCAAAATATTAATCGATTGCTCTAATTGATCGACGGTATCAAAAATTTAGAGGGTGGGCTTCCCAGCCTCCCAGTTTACAGGGCATGGTTTCTGAGTTTGATGCGCCGCAAGAACCCTTAGTATTTCATTGACGTTTCTTCCTATGGACAAGTCATGGACTGAGGCATACCTTATTACTCCATCAGGGTCTATTATGAATGTGCCTCTATAGGCTATGCCTGTTTCCTCATCCAGGACATCATAGCTCCTTGACAAGCTTTTTGTGTAATCCGATAAAATCGGGTAATCTACTTCGCCTATGGATTCCAGCCAGGCTTTATGGCTATATACGCTGTCAGGATTCGCTCCTATAACTTGAGTATTGAATTTTTCAAAATCCTTTAACCTACGGTTAAACTCCGGCACCTCGCTTCCTCAGATAGGGGTAAAGTCAAGGGGATAGAAAAATAATACAACCCACTTTCCTACATAATCTTTCATTGAAACTTTCCCTTTTGTGCTGTCCAAAGTAAAATCAGGCGCTTTTGTCCCTATTTTTATCAAGTTTATTCCTCCTCGGTTAATTAATCATCTATAGTTAATATTCTATCCCATCATGCTAAAATTATTAAGCATCAAGCTTGCCCTCAATTTATATTATAACTTAAAAGATAATTTCTGGAGCCTTCCATGCCTTATTGGAACAGCCCTTCAAATAATTAAAGCCGAAAATTAATAAGCTGTATGGGAACTTCCCATACAGCTTATTATTACGGATTATATGCTTTTCAATATTTTATTTAATGCATCCAGAGCATAAATTATTTCTTTCTCCCTATTGAAGTGGCTGAAAGAAAAACGGACGGTTCCCTGGGGGAAGGTATCCAGAGTCTTATGGGCCGAAGGTGCACAATGAAGCCCGCATCGGGTCATTATGCCAAAGTCCTTATCCAGCAAATAGGATACCTCTGCATTATCCTTTCCTTGGCAATCTATTGATACGACAGCGGTTCTGCCTTCAATTCCGTCTAATCCTGCAAGCCTTACCCCTTCTAAAGCTTTAATGCCTTTAATAAATAAACCTGTGAGCCCCATCTCTGTATTTCTGATATTTTCTGTACCTTCTTTTTCAAGGTATTTCAAAGCCTCGTTCAACCCAAAAATACCAGGTATATTTATAGTACCGCATTCAAATTTATCCGGCATGAAGGGCGGAATCTCTTCAGAGTCCGACATGCTTCCGGTTCCTCCCGATATCAAGGGGTCCATTAAGTCCGCCATTTCATCGGTGATGATAAAGCCGCCTATACCCTGAGGCCCCAAAAGCCCCTTATGTCCAGTAAAAGCCAGGGCATCAATATTCATTTTCTCCACATCTATTTCGACTGCTCCTGCGGTTTGTGCAGAATCCACAATAAATTTGACATTGTTTTGCCTGCACAGCTCTCCCACCTCAGATATGGGTATGATTGTACCGCACACATTTGAAGCATGAGTCATTATCACTGCCTTTGTATTATCCTTTATGCATTCCAGTATATCATTGGAGTTCAATTTTCCCTGAATATCACATTTAACCTTTGTATATTCTACACCCTTTTTATGCAGCTGCATCACAGGCCTCATGACCGCATTGTGCTCCATAGAAGTAACAATACAATGGTCCCCGGGCCTTAAAAGGCCTTTAATGATGAAGTTTAAGCTTTGAGTTATATTCTGAGTAAATATTACATTTTTACTGTTT
>DPSW01000298.1 GCA_003527145.1 Clostridiaceae bacterium
CTAAAAGTGATTATGAAAAGCTTCACAAATAAATATCTAATAAATAAGAGTGTAATCTTCCATAAAAAATTCTGGGGTAAGGGATATGCTATTGAAGGAGCAAAAGCATGTGTGAACTATGCATTTTCAAAATTAAACACTTATAAAGTTATTGCACAAATTAGACCTAACAACTTTCAATCTCGAAAAGTGGCAGAAAGACTTGGAATGAAAATTGAGGGTGAATACATCAAGCATTATAGAGGTGGTGATGTGCCTCATTCTTGACTATACTGGGAGTTGGTAATTGTGAAAATAAAGGTATTATCTTTGTTGGTTCTAATCCTGTGTTTATTTGGTTGTAATTATATACAAAGTTCAATTGATATAGATGATAATTCGGTTGTGTTAAAAGAAAATTCAAAAATATTTATTTATCCTAGCCCTCAACCGGAAAGTCTTAACTTGGAAGAGATTGATGGTGGAGCAAAAGTACAAATAATTGAGGAAAAGGATGAATGGGTATATGTAAAATATTCCGGAGGAGAAGGCTGGGTACCAAAGTGGTATGTTTTATCCGATGAATCAAAACAAATAAAAGATATTAATTCTGAGACGCGTGTTCTTAATCAGGACATTTGGGGTAGTTTGTACCCAAATGGAACAAAAATAGTTAATCTTAAGAAAGGAAAGCTGCTTACCCCAATCAAGGAATGGAATGGTTGGTACGAAGTTAAAATTATAGTATATGATATTCCTGAAGTTCATATTGCATGGGTTCCTCAAAATGCATTATCCCCAGTCAATGAAATACAACCAATTGAAGGCTATCTACTATCAGGAACAGAGGTTCATGAAATTAGTGAGTTTGAAGATATCTCGCTAACAAATTCAAAGAACATTACATATGAAATGAATGTGTTTATTATATCAGAAAAAGACGATTATGTTTTGGTCGGAGCTAATGGTGGGTGGTCAGCTTGGACAAAGAAAAATACTTTGATTTATATAAAGTGAAAAGAAAATGATTTGGAGTCAGAATATTGGATCTGTGAGGGGGCAGCTAGGTAACTGTATGTACTACCTTAACTACGACATATGTTTAAGGAGGAATTTGTATGAAAGGTGAAGTTAAGTTACCAAGGATTATTTGTTATTTGTTGGATTTTTACGTTGAGCCTAAAGATCAATGCTTTAGCTCTAGGGGAATGTTAACTATAAAAAGCGATTTAGATATTGAAAAAAAGAATATTCCTTTGTTGCTTTATTATGATTTAGATGTTAAAGAAATAAGATACGAAAATAACGTTGGTATTAAATTTACACAAGAAATAGTTTCTTTTCCAGAGTATGATGAATTTAAGGTCAATTATATTAGTGTTCATCTAGATAAGCCCCTTATGAAAAATGAAGAGTTAAAATTATATATTGAGTATGAAGGCAAATTAAATGGATATACAAGTGTAATGCAATATGTTAAAGATAGAATTGATAAAGAGTTTTCAATAATTCGAAATGATTGCATAGCATATCCAATTATTGCATATTCAAATGACAAATCATGGATGGAAAGTTTTTTTAATTCCATTAGATATAGAATAAGTGTGAACGTTCCCAAAGAATATACGGTTGGCTGTAGCGGAATTCTTAAGAATATCAATAATGATAACGATAGAAGAATCTTTACCTTTGAAAAAAGTGAACCGACTAAATCAGTTCATAGATTTGATATATGTATTTCAGAGTATTGCTTGATAGAAGAAAAAGATATGAATTTAAGTATTTATGCTTTTCCAAAGCATAAGGAGATTGCCGAGACTTTAGTTAAATATGAGGTAAAGAGAGTCTATGATTATTACAATAGAGTATTCGGTCCTTATGAAGGCAATGGCTATTTTACAATCATTGAAATTAGGGAAGGGTATGGCTCACAAGCAGGGGACAACTATATTCTTATGGAAGAGCATGCATTTGATAATGGTAGCACTGATTATACCCATTTATATCATGAAATAGGACATATTTGGAATCCTAATGTTAAGTTGTACTATGAGCAAAGAAGCAGGTTTTTCGATGAAGCTTTTGCTAGCTATTTTGAAGTATTAGCAATCAAGGAGTTTTTTGGTGAAGAAGAAGCTAAAGAAAAGATGGAAGGGTATAGGCAACAATTTGTTAAAAGCGTAAATCAGAGTAGTAAAAATTTTAGTGTACCAATTAGCGAATATGGAAGAAATGAAATGGGATATAACAGCTATACTAAAGGTCCCTGGGTTTTATATGTTTTACATGAAATAGTAGGGGATAATAAGTTTTTTGAAATAATTAAAACCTTTCTAAAAGAGAATAGAAAAAAGGAAGTAACGTTTAAGGATTTTGAAAAAATCTGTGAAAAGGTCTCTAGATTAAATTTAAAAAAGTTTTTTAGTAAGTGGCTATATGGAATAGAATCATCTAGTTATTTATGTGAAAATTTCAGTGTATCTGTTATGGCAGATAAAAGTATATAGTTGGCTAGAACATTGTATAACAGAATATTTGCTCAGGGGTGCACTAGGGCATGCTTTTGGGTATTGTGCACCACATCCCTTCACCGGGTGGGAACATCACACCAAGGGGTATTACTTATATGTCCGGTTCAGCAACATTGGAGAGATACCAGATGTTAGAGAACAGTCCTCTTTAGGGTATCCCATTAAGTTTTAAAGGAAAGACTTATAGTTTTGTTTGCCTGACACAACTCTCATTATTTCGATTGTTTGCATCAAGCTCGTTACAAGATAAAATACTATGTACGAATCAATTACTAGCATTCTATAACCTTTTGATCTTAGAAAAAAGTCTTTGGGAACAACACCTTTATATGGAAATGGTGATAAGGTAATATGAAGGAATTGCCTTTTGACGATGAGTTTATAAGCTTTGTCTATTCATATAATTCCATATTTCATATGAGTAAAGATGAAATTAGAATTATTCACTGAGTAAATATTGGGAGTCGACGTTCGCCATCCGGACGGGCTAGTAATAATTTTTATTAAAAATATTACCACCCAAAAATGTTAGGAGGTCTTTTTAGTGAATTATAAATTGTTAGGAGTATGTGGTTTGTATTGTGGGGCGTGTAATCATTATCAGGCTTCTCTTCCCCAAAATGCGCATTTATTACAAGAATTGCTTCAAAAAGATAAAACAGTCGAAGAACCCACTTGTCAGGGATGCCGCTCCGATAGGTTATACTCCCATTGTTCCGAATGTAAAATAAGAGAATGCACTGAAGATAAAGGAGCTGATCATTGTGGTGATTGTACTGAAGCTCCTTGTGAAATGTTGAGGAACTTTCAATCAGATGGGCGGGCTCATCATTTGGATGTTATGCAGAATCTTGCTGAATTAAAGGAACAAGGTTGCGAGGAGTGGCTTAAGAAACAAGAATTAAAATGGAAATGTCAATGTGGAGCAAGCCACAGTTGGTATGAGGCAGAATGCCATCTTTGCGGTTCACCATTTGATTTTTATTACAAATAGAATAGAAATGAATCTGGGGAATTCCGGTGATCCGGCCCAAATCGTGGGCGTTATATGCCATTCAGCGTTTGAACTCGCGCCCTAGATGAGTTTGGAGTATTCAAACATATTAAAGATTTATTTTTAACTATGATAATAAAGAATTATGGGAAGGAGTTTTGGAATATGGTTGCTCAATCAGGATTTTCGATGAACAATTTTGATTTTCCAATTAGAGGATTATGATAAAACTTGAAGAATTAATTCAATATTGTTGCAGTAAAAAAAAGGCATATATTGATTATCCATTTGGTATAGAGCCCATTTGCATAAAAGTAAACGGTAAAATATTTGCTGAAATTTATCCGAAAGAAAGCAATTATAAAATTACATTGAAATGCGAGCCTATATTAGCGGACTTTTTTCGTAATCAGTATCCGGATATTGTTGTAAGAGGCTATCATTGCCCGCCTGTTCAGCAGCCATACCGAAATACTGTGTGGATAAATAAAATCGATGATAATATACTGTATGGAATGATTGACCACTCTTATGAGCAAGTAATAAAAAGCTTTTCTAAAAAGGTGCAAAAAGAGATATTGAACGAGTAGAGTAGTGCGAGCAGATAAAAAGGGGATCATGTAATGGAATATAATTTTCAAATAGGAAATAAGAGAATATTTGTTGAGGTATTGGGTCCAAGCAATGCTCCGGCATTATTATATATCCATGGAGGGCCTGGAGCAGGCTCATATGATTTTAAATTGCACCAAGCAGAAGAGCTTTCAAGGCATTGCAAGCTGATCATGGTAGATCAAAGGGGTGTTTTGCGCTCAGAGCATCTTAAAAAATCAGAAAACTTAAGCCCTCTGAATATCATTAACGATTTTGAAGCAATTCGTGCTCAATTAAATATAAAATCATGGGCGATTTTAGGGCACTCATTTGGAGGCTATTTAGCACTTATCTACATTAATCAATATCCCTCAGTTATAAGTAGAGTCATATTTGAGTGTCCAACTTTTGATATTGGGTTATCGGCGTGCTCATTAATAAAGAGAGCAGCAGATGAATTTTGTGAAATAGGCAACTATGAAAAGGCATATGAGTGCAAGAACGCTGTATTAGCATATAAAGATGCAGAAAGCATCTGGAATAAAATGTATTTGCTTAATGATCTTGGAGATAGAAGAAATAATATATATGTTTTTCATAAAGAAAAAAACTTCTTTGAGAATATTATAAAGGATTCAGAACTACCGCAAGAGGCTTGGGAGGACTCTTACTTACATTCAGAGAAATTGAGTGAAGAAGGGAGCATANNTTAAAAGATATTAATTGTCCAGCACTATTGATAAAAGGCAAATATGATCATGTAACAAGTCAAGAGCAAATTAGCGCTTTTAGGAGCCAAGTCCCAAAATGTAAAATCGTTGAATTTAGTAAGAGCGGTCATTTTCCGAGATTTGAAGAAGCAAAGCTGTTCTCTGAAACAGTTATAGATTTCATATTTGGAAATTAGGAGGACACATACATGAAAAGGGTATCATATAAATATATTCAATGGAGTGCAGTTGTCGTATTTGCTTACCTGCTGTTTTTCCCGATTTCTATTAAAATTGATAAGGTCATTCCTGCTGCTGAAATTTCTTTAGGAGGTTCTTCGTTCTGCGAACCGCTCAATATAATAATTGATGGCACCTATCATTGGAGATTGATTGGTGATGATACATTTGATGGAAATATAAAATTTGATACCTACCCATTGACCATGAAAGATGGGCTTGCACAAGGCAAAGGACTTCCAACTTTGCGTTTTCAAGAGGGGAGTGATCATCTTGATTATGGTGAATGGATGGATTCGGAATCTTTCGGTAAAATTCACACAAAAGCTTTTTTCAATAAGTTTATTGTACAGATTTATGGTAACGGTGAAGGAAACGGTGTAGACGGAGCAAGAGGCTGGTCCACTATTGACGGCCATTGTATAGTTGCTCCTGCACACAACAAGGAAGAAGCGCTCTCAATATTAAAAAGAATTCA
>DPSW01000443.1 GCA_003527145.1 Clostridiaceae bacterium
TGAAATCAGACTTTTGGTTATTAACCCCGGCAAAGAGCAAATTATTACTAATAAACCTGGTAAGAAGGTAATCAAGTTCTATAGCTTTTGATTGAGGCTTGAATCAGTTTACCTGATAATATTCTCAACTCCCAATGGAGCTGGGTTTATTATAATAAAATCTTAGGGGGGTATTTTATGAACTCATTAGTACTTCTTTTATTAGGCTTGGCTTTGTTCTTCATCGCTTATGTCAGTTATGGCGCCTTCCTGGCAAAGTCCTGGGGTATCGATCCCTCCAGAAAGACACCTGCCAATGCTTTGAGGGACGATATTGACTACTGTCCTGCCAATCCTAATGTTCTTCTGGGACATCACTTTTCATCCATTGCAGGCGCAGGCCCTATAACCGGACCTATTCTTGCATCTGTATTCGGGTGGCTTCCGGTTTATCTTTGGATAGTGATCGGAAGCATATTCGTAGGCGGTGTCCATGACTGGGGTTCTCTATTTGCATCAATAAGGCACGAAGGGAAATCCATTGGTGAAATAATAAGAGTCAACCTCGGTCAAAAGGGAAAAATGCTTTTCAACATCTTTGCATGGCTTACACTCGTACTTGTAGTAGCAGCATTTACAGACATATGTGCAGGCACCTTTGCTTTTGATCCTGCCAAAGGGGATTTGACCGGAGCGAGGGCTGGTACTGCATCAGTTCTATTTATTTTCTTAGCAATGGGNNTTTGGTTATTTTGTTTATAGAAAAGGAGCAAGGCTCAGTGTTTCTTCGGTTATCGGCGTAGCTCTTTTATTCTTCTGTATTTTCCTGGGATATAGCTTCCCTGTTCTTAAGCTTTCCAAATTGGCTTGGGATGTAATCCTCATAATTTACATCTTTGCCGCATCGACATTGCCCGTATGGCTGCTCCTCCAGCCAAGAGATTATTTATGCTCCTTCTTGCTTTATGCAATGCTGATAGGGGGAGTAATAGGAGTATTTATCGTCAGACCGGAAATAGTCATATCGGCTTCCAACGGCTTCACAATCGGCGAAGGCAGCAAAGCTCAGTATCTGTTCCCCATGCTGTTTGTAACAGTCGCTTGCGGCGCTATATCAGGCTTTCATTCCCTGGTAGGCTCAGGAACCACATCGAAGCNNATAGGCTATGGGGGCATGCTTATAGAAGGTCTGGTAGCCATATTGGCATTGATCTCTGTCGCTGCATTTAAGGACGTATCCGGAACACCGGCAATCATATTCTCTTCAGGGATCGCCACTTTTATGAACAGTTTCGGCCTTCCCATTGAAGTAGGAAAAGTATTTGTGATCCTTGCCTTCTCAGCCTTTGCTTTGACCAGTCTTGATACGGCAACCAGAATCGGAAGATATGTTTTCCAGGAATTCTTTGATAAGCCGGATGGAACCGCAGAGAAGGCTGCCGGCTCAAATATGTATGTTGCTACCGCCATCACAGTTGTTGCTTCATGTCTCCTTCTCCTTTACGGCTACTCCAAGATTTGGCCTATTTTCGGATCGGCAAACCAACTTCTGGCCGGGTTATCTTTGCTGGCACTGACAGTCTGGTTTGCGAACACCGGAAAGAGTTACAAGATGACTATGATACCCATGATATTCATGTTTGCAGTCACATTGTCCGCCCTTGTAATACTCGTTAAAAACTTCTTTGCGGCAGGAAATATTATACTTGGCATCCTTGCCGTTGTCCTGTTCGTGCTGGCTGTATACTTGATCTATACTGCGGCACATACAATGAAAGAAAAAAAGTCCAAGAACTTAAGCGCATAATAAAAATCTGGGGGTTCTTCTATACCCCCAGATTTTTTATCTTACCAAGCTGCTATTGTTCCATCTGTTCTCGGCTCAGTTCCCCCGCAGAGAGTTCCGTTTTCATCTCTCCAGATGATCTGACCTCGTCCCATTAAGTGCGTATCCAGCTGCGGCACAATATCATGCCCCTTAGCTGCTAATTGTAACGCCAAGTGGTTAGGAAATCCGGGCTCGATCTCTATTTTCTTTCCTCCTACCCATTGCCAGCGATAAGCATCTAATGCATCCTGCGGATTCATATTAAAGTCTATTGTGTTCATTATTACTTGAACATGACCTTGTGGCTGCATAAACCCGCCCATTACTCCAAATGGTCCTACGGCCTTATTACCTTTTGTCAGAAACGCAGGAATTATTGTATGATACGGCTTTTTACCCGGCGCCAAAGCATTATCATGACCGGGATCTAATGTGAAGTTATGGCCTCTGTTATGCAAAGCTATTCCTGTGCCAGGTACCACAAGACCTGAGCCAAAGCCCATATAGTTGCTTTGAATCATAGAAACCATATTGCCTTCCTCATCGGCTGTTGCTAAATATACGGTTCCTCCCGATGCCGGCTCTCCCGGTACTGGCATTATTGCTTCTTCTCCGATAAGAGCCCTTCTCCCGTCTGCATATTTTTCGGACAGAAGTTGTTCTGCTGTCACAGACATCATTCTTGGATCCGCAACATATTTTTGACCGTCTACAAAAGCCAGCTTCATAGCTTCAATTTGCTTGTGCAGCGTGTCAGCATTATCCCTATCCTTAAATTCATAGCCTTTTAATATATTTAACGCCATTAAAGCTACAATTCCATGTCCATTCGGAGGTATTTCCCAAACGTTATACCCTCTGTAATTTATGCATATAGGCTCTACCCANNCGGTTCAAATTCTTCCAAGTCTTCTTTTCTTAAATAACCATTATATTTCCGAGAGAATTCATCGATCTTGTCCGCCAATTCTCCTTTATAAAATGCTTCTGCATTAGTTTCGGCTATTAGCCCCAGTGTTTTGGCATGATCAGATGACCCCCAGGTCTCTCCAAGCTTTGGCGGCCTTCCATTTGGTGCAAATGTATCAAACCAATCAGCAAACTCTCCTCCTTTTAATCCGGCTTTAAAGTTTTTATAAGCCTTATCCCACAATTTTGATACATTTGGTGTAAGGGCATATCCTTCCGATGCATATCTGATCGCCGGCGCCAAAACTCCAGCAAGAGGCAGCTTTCCAAACCGTTTTGATAATGCAGCCCACCCCGCCGGTGCTCCCGGTACTGTCACCGGGACCCAACCGTATTTCGGTATTTCCGTAATGCCTTTTTCCTTAAGCTTTTCGATGGATATAGATTTCGGTGCTTTACCGCTGGAGTTAAGTCCATATAATTTACCTTTTGTCCAAACTAAAGCAAAATTATCTCCGCCTATACCGTTGGATGTAGGCTCTACTACCGTCAGACAAGCCGCTGTTGCAATTGCTGCATCAATGGCATTGCCTCCGGCTCTCAGAATCTCCAACCCGGCTTGAGCAGCCATCGGCTGACCTGTAGCCACCATTCCTTTTTTGGCATATACAACATTCCTTCTTGACGGATAGCTATAAACTGAAGAATTAAATTTCATTAGTGTACCTCCCTGTAGTTCTTCAGATAACAAGGGTATAGCTTTAAGCCATACCCTTATTCTGCTTTACATAATATATTTTAAAAGAATATATGTGTCAAATACTGATCTATCAATATCAATGCGCCTAATGCAAATACATAATAGGAAAAATATCTCATCTTGCCCTTCTTTAATATATTCAGCATATATCTGATGGATATGTATCCGAATATAGCTGCAAATATGAAGCCTGCACCCAGACTCATAGAATCCAGATTTCCTACACCCGCTTCCAGTACGTCCTTCATATCAAATACCGCTGCTCCAAGTATGGCAGGTATCGACAGCAGAAATGAAAATCTGGCTGCAAAATCCCTGTCCATANNCGGAATAACGCTCCTGATATGGTAAGGCCCGATCTCGATACAGCCGGCAGTATTGCAGCTCCCTGCATCAGACCGACAAAGGCCGCATCCAGGCAGCTGGTTTCTTCCGCATCCTTATAACCGTTTCTCAAGCTATCCGCAAAATACAAGACCAATCCGGTTATAAAAAATTCAAAGCCTAATGTGCTGCCGCTGGCAAACACCTTCTCAAAAAAGTCCTTGAAGGCCACTCCAATAATAGCGGTAGGTACAGTCCCTGCAATCAGCAGCAGTGTAAGCCTTTGGAAGGGTCTTCTCAGTATTGAGACTATATCCTTCCAAAAAACTGCAAATACTGCCGTAAGAGTTCCCAGATGAACCACTATTCCGAAGGTCAGGGATGGCTCAGCCACTCCGAATATCTTTTGAAAAAGCACCAGATGGCCGGAGCTGCTGATAGGCAAAAACTCTGTAATACCTTGTATGATCCCGAGCAATATGG
>DPSW01000079.1 GCA_003527145.1 Clostridiaceae bacterium
TAAATCTATTGCAGAGATTGGTTTACCGGCTGCGCTTGAAAAACTATTTATGCGCTTTGGACAGCTTATCTATGGAGGGATGATCGTAAAGATTGGCACCGAAGCCTATGCAGCTCATAATATAGCAGGAACCATAGAAACATTTTCTTACTTGCCTGGAATGGGCTTTGGAGTAGCAGCTGCTGCTTTAGTCGGGCAAAACCTCGGTGCTAATAGAAAAGATATGGCTCAGAAGCTTGGATTTATGTCTTATTTATTGTCTGCAGGATTTATGATGATAGCAGGTGCTATTTTCTATCTGTTTGCGATCCCACTTGCTAAAATCTTCAGCACAGACCAAGAAGTGATTGACATGGCTGTTAAAGTTTTAAGGATTATAGCATTGGTTCAGCCTTTTGTATGCTCAACTCTTGTAATCACCTCAGCATTGCAAGGGGCAGGAGATACAAAGTTCCCAATGTGTTCAACCTTGATTGGTATATGGGGATTCCGAGTGTTAGGCGTATATATATTAGGACTTAAGTTAAAAATGGGGCTGGTTGGTGTATGGCTGGCAATTTCTGTAGATTTAATAATAAGAGGAATTATCTTGATGATTCGCTTTATGAACGGTAAATGGAAAGATAAAAAAATATGATAGGTATTTTAATAAAAGGAGTGAAGTCTATATGAATGAACATAATCATCCTCATCATAAACAGATTATTAACAGAATGTCGAGGATTATCGGACATGCAGAGGCAATAAAAAGAATGTTGGAAGAAGGAAGGGACTGCAGCGAAGTGCTTATACAAATAGCAGCGGTCAGGTCTGCGCTTAATAGTGCCGGAAAATTAATTTTAGAAGATCATATAAATCATTGTGTTTTGGAGGCTATTGAAAATAAGGATAATGAACCGCTGGAAAAATTAAATACTGCCATAGATAAGTTTATCAAGTGATTATTACATAGTGCATACTTGATATATATGTACAAATGGCTGCTAAATGTAAAATAGACAAGTCTTAAAAAAGACTTGTTTTTTTGAATTCATAGAACTTTAATAAGCTTATATTTATATAGAAAAAGCTAGAAATGTATGGTAAAGTTTAGGTATTAAAATTAACAATTGGAATTTAATTTTTATAGATATATATAACGCAATAAATGCATTTGTAGTTTTAAAAAGGCATATGCCGTCATTCTGAGCGTATGCGAAGAATCTTAGCCAGATTCTTCACTCCACTTTGTTTCGTTCAGAATGACAGTTTTGTAAAATATTTAGTGCGATTTATATAGAAAGGAAGAAAAAATGATCTTAGGAGAAGTCTGTTTAGAAACAAATGACGTAATAAAAATGGCTGATTTCTATAGAAAAATCTTAAACATTCCTTCAGACTGTAAAGATGAAGTGCATCAGTTTATTATCACGGAAGGCACAACATTGAGCATTTACAATAATGGAGAAGCGAAGAATAATCAGAACCAGAATATCAGCATTGCTTTTACTGTTGATGATGTAGATGCAGAATATGAGAGGTTGCTGGGGCTAGGCATAGATATTATTGATGCTCCTAAATTGCAGCCGTGGGGAGCAAAAAACATGCATTTTTGCGACCCTGACGGCAATCATATATACTTCAGGAGTATCCCTGAATGCTTATGATATGTTGAGCAGCATGGGAAGAAAGGTACAAAGCCTTGTAAATTCATTGCTCACATATTTTGAGCAGAGGAATTCGGCATGTTGCCCATATTAATCGACAGGTATGATATAAAGGATATAAAAAGCAAATATGCTATAATCAAATCATTAGGTGAACTGTTGGAATTATTATGATGGGAATGTGAAGATAGAGGTAAAGAGAATGGAGGTGCTCTTAAATGACATGGATGCCCTTTTTATGCCTTGCGGCAGGTTTTTTTATAGGTACGCGCAGCTTGGCGGAAAGAACATTGAAAAGGATTGATGTTATAATTAATATCGCTTTGGTTGTGCTTATGCTCACCATCGGAATGAATATAGGCACAAATCCTTCGGTTATGTCAAACCTGCACTCTATAGGTTTAAATTGTCTTGCCATATCTTTATGTGCCATTGCCTTCAGCGTCCTTTTTACGGCAATAACGGAGAAAACTGTGCTGCCGCTGGAAAAGCTGAGGGATAAGCTTTCAGCGGAGAATATCAATATAAACAGCGAAATCGATATTTCCCAAGAAGAGAAAGA
Organism: Clostridiaceae bacterium; assembly: GCA_003527145.1. GTDB lineage: Bacteria > Bacillota > Clostridia > Lutisporales > Lutisporaceae > Lutispora. The sequence goes on from DPSW01000079.1 coordinate 2,209, forward strand.
TAAAAATTCACTGCTGATCTGGCTTATGCCTGTCAGCATCGTTGTAGGTGTACTGCTCGGTTATCTTGTTATGCCCCACGCACTGCTCTTTATACTCGATTATTTGCTGTTCGGCTCTCTGGTTATCCTTTATGCCAGTGTTGGCATAAGCCTGGGGTACAATAGAAAGGTTTTCAGATATATAAAGATACTCGGCTTTAGAGTCATCTATATTTCAATAGCGATTTTTTTGGGAAGTATTGCGGGGGGCTTTGCGGCAGGGACGATTTTTCATGTGCCCTTACATACTGCTGTAATGTCGGCAAGCGGGATGAGCTATTACAGCTTAACAGGAGCATATATGACGAGGGTTTACGGAATTGAGGCGGGCACATACGGGTTTGTTGTAAATGTAATGCGGGAATTTTTTACGGTATTGCTGCTGCCGCTGCTGATAAGGATCAGCACAGGCAGTCCGATTGCGGGAGGCGCTGCCGGCAATATGGATACCATGCTTGTGCCTGTAACGAAATTTGTAGGAGTTGAGTTGGGGCTGGTCACTCTTATTACGGGAGCTATATTGACATTTGCGGTCCCCTTTATACTGCCTGTTTTATATGGCTTGTTTCTATAGGCGATTGTGCGCATATGCAATGGCTGGCATTCAGCCAATGATGATCCAATGAGAAAAGCGGGGGAATATAAATGTCATTTTGCATAGATTATTTAAATAGATATGTTTCGGATGTCGATAAATTTATAACTTTACAGTTTTATCTTAAAGATCCGGATGGATTCGAGGTCGATTTTATTCAATGGACTGATAAAGAAGGCTTCTATGATAATCTAAAGATGAAGAATAGACATTATAATATGACGTACTAATGTCATATTTGATTTGATAAGCTTAAAGAAAAAGGAGTGATTTATATGCCGGATAAACTTGATTACAAAAAAGAATACAAGGACCTCTATATGCCCAAGAATAAGCCGTCACTAATTGAAATACCTGCTATGAGCTTTATTAAGGTTAATGGCAAAGGCGGGCCGCAAAATGAGGAATATCAAAATGCCATATCTATTCTATATGGGCTGACATTTACGATCAAGATGAGCAAGATGGGCGGGAACCAGCCTCCCGGATATTTCGAATATGTTGTGCCTCCTCTGGAAGGATTATGGTGGTGTGAAGATGGAGGATTCGATTTTGAAAAGCGTGATTTATGGCGTTGGACTTCAATGATAAGGCAGCCGGAATTTGTCACTCCGGAAGTATTTGGGTGGGCAGTCGGGGAATGCAAAAGGAAAAAGCCCGAGCTTGATGTAAGCCTTGCAAAGCTCGAGGAATTTTCGGAGGGATTGTGTGTTCAGATGATGCATATAGGCCCTTATTCCGATGAGCCGGAATCAATAAAAATCATGAAGGCTTTCATGAAAGAAAATAACCTGACGGATGCAACAGGCATTGAGCGCAAGCATCATGAAATATATTTATCTGACCCGAGAAAAACAGCTCCTGAAAAGCTGAGGACCGTTCTAAGACATCCTGTGGAGCAGGGCATATTATAAGATAAGTCATCAGACAGCAAAAGGCCGGAAAGCGGGGTTATAGATAATGGGCAGTATTTTTAAGATATTTTTATTAGTTTTGTATTTAGTCCTTCTATCCTGGAGAATGTTTTTTTATGCATACAGCAATTTTTACAGAATCCCGGGGGGCCGGGCATATCAGTACAACTTGGTTCCGCTAAAGACCATATACAGCCTTATAGCCAGCTATTCCAGGTACGGATTTACTGTATGGGCATATAACCTTTTCGGAAATATTGTTGTTTTTATGCCCCTTGGATTTTTGCTTGCAGCATTGCAAAAAAAAGAAGAGCAGTTTAGCGACTGTACTCATCTGCTCATTCTTCATCATTCTGTTTGCCGAATTTATGCAGCTTATCATGAAGGTAGGGGTTTTCGATATCGATGACATCATCTTAAATCTTATAGGCTGTCTTGCCGGCTTCCATGCCCATAGAATTTTAGCAAAGCATAAGCTTTGGTAAAGGGTATGGCACTTATATATGCGGTTTTAAGATACGGGAAAAGCAAGGAGGTATGATCATGTCAGGGGATATTACTGTCAGAAAGTGTGATTCAAAGGATGAATCGGCCTTCAAATATGGTATATCGCTTATTAAGGTAATCCATACGTCACCCATTTTTATAGTTTGATATTTATGGGCGGCTATATCACGCATTCCGGAAATTGCTTTACATGGTATGTGGGTATAATTTGATTTTAATTCGTCTGTAAGGTTTTTAACAAGTTCCCCAATAATGATAAGAGTCATAGAAGTGGCTCGTTTTGTTTTTTCATCAACAAGGAACATTTACATGTCAAATCCTTGTATCATATCTTCTATAACATATATTTCTTCTATTATTTTATTTATTATAACGTAGATTTTATATGTTTTCTAACCCCTGTTTATTGAGAAAAATTATAGTTAAAGCAAGCCCAAATGGAAGTATAAGGTAGACAATGAACCGGAGACTACAGCATCTTAAAGATTCTTCGCTGCGCTCAGAGTGACGATTGCTCAATCATAATTTCGGTATCAAATATGACACATAACAAAAACCTGCTGGCAGCGTGTGCTGTCAGCAGGTTTGCATATCATCTATTGTTCAGTTTTCAGCTTCACTATCCCGATTTCAATTCTTCTGATGGTTTCATCCTTGCCCAATATATCAGCTATTTCATAGGCGCCTCCGGGAGTGAAGGACTTGCCGGATACGGCTGTTCTTATAGGCCATAGCACCTGACCGTTTTTTACGCCCAATTCTTCTATGAGCTTGGTTATGCTGTCTCTGATATTATCCAGATTCCAGNNCTTTTCCAGGTTTGCTATAGAAACAGCATAATCGGTTTTCATTTTCTTGTGGACATACATTTCTATAGAATACTCTGGCAGCTCGTCAAAGAAATCAAGCTGAGAGGGTATATCCCTCATGATCTCAGTACGGGTATGGAGCAGCTCGCTTATTTTTTTATAGTCATATTCCTTCTTCAGGGTCTCCTTATAATAAGGAATTGCCATTTCATGGAACTCATCCAAAGAAAGCTTCCTTATATATTCGCCGTTCATCCATTTTAGCTTTTCCATATCAAACATGGCAGGAGCCTTGTTGATCTTTCTGTAGTCAAATACCTCTATAAGCTCCTTTAAGGAGAATATTTCCTGATCCGTTCCCGGATTCCAGCCCAACAGAGCTATATAGTTCATAACCGCTTCCTTTAAAAATCCTTTTTCCAGCAAGTCCTCAAAGGATGCATCGCCTTTTCTCTTGCTCAGCTTGTTATGAGCGTCCCTCATTATGGGCGGGCAATGCACATACACAGGTATGTTCCAGCCAAAGGCTTCATACAGCCTGTTGTATTTCGGCGATGATGATAGGTACTCGCTGCCTCTCACCACATGAGTTATACCCATCAGATGATCATCCACCACATTTGCAAAGTTATATGTGGGCATTCCATCGGATTTCAACAGTATCATATCATCCAGCTCCGCATTATCCACGGATATGGAGCCGTATATGTCGTCATCAAAGGTAGTGACTCCGGTCTTTGGATTGTTCTGCCTTATTACATAAGGCTCTCCCTTGGCGAGTTTTTCTTTTATCTCTTCCTTTGNNTTAAAGCTTCTGCCTGACTTCTTAAAGCTTCCAATCTTTCTTCGGTGCAGAAGCAATAGTAGGCTTCGCCCTTTTCAACTAATTTTTCTGCATACTCTTTGTATAAGGGTTTTCTTTCGCTTTGCACATAAGGGCCTACGGGTCCCCCTATATCAGGGCCTTCATCGTGTATGAGGCCCGAAAGCCTTAAGGCATTATATATGACGTCTACTGCACCTTCTACATATCTTCCCTGGTCCGTATCCTCTATTCTGAGTATAAAATCTCCGCCATCATGCTTTGCTATCAAATATGCATAAAGAGCAGTTCTCAGATTGCCCACATGCATATAGCCTGTAGGGCTTGGTGCATATCTTGTTCTCACTCTATCATGGTTCATTGTATCACTCCTTAATTTAACGCTTAACTATCTAAGGCTTCTAAAACTGCTGCCAGATATTCATAGGTTCTTTTTATTGACGATATGGATACATGCTCGTTGGGAGTGTGGACATCATACATATCGGGGCCAAAGGATATCATATCAAGGTCTTTTATTTTCTCTCCAAACAGCCCGCATTCCACGCCGGCATGGATAGCCACTATTTCAGGCTCTTTGCCGTATTTTTCCCTATATATCTTTTGAAATACCTCTCTTATCCTGGAGTCTGGATTATATTCCCACGCCGGATATTCTCCATGGGCGTTGAAATCTGCCCCCGCGAGCTTTGCGGCTGCATAAGCCTGCTCCTTTATATATTCCTTGAGACTGCCGACAGAGCTTCTTATTGAAGCATCAAAGACTATGCCTTCATCGGTTGTGGCAACCACTCCTAAATTGCTGGAGCTTTCAACCAGGCCTTTTATAGAGCCGCTCATGGTTTGAATCCCGTTGGGTATTGTCATCATGAGGCTTATAGCTTTTTCAGTGCAATCCGTGCTCAATGCTCTGCCATGGCTGCCGTCGGCTTTGGTTAAGGTTAAGGTTACATCAGGGTCTGTAAATCTCAATTCACTTTTGAGAGTATTATCCCATTCCTTTATTATTCCCAGCAGGGCTTGGAATTTGTCAGCTTTTGCAAAAATTACGGCATCAGCTTCTCTGGGTATGGCATTTGTCTTGGAGCCGCCGCTTAGATGAGAAAGCTGGAAGGGGATTTCCTTGTATATACCGTTTAAAACCCTTCCTAAAAGCTTATTGGAGTTACCCCTGCCCTTATCTATCTCCATGCCCGAATGACCGCCTTTGAGACCTCCGATGGCTACNNTGCCAGTCGGCCTTGAGAGTTGTAGTGGTTCTGGAGCCTCCTGCGCAGCTTACCAGCAGGGTTCCCTCTTCTTCTGAGTCCATGTTGATCAGGATTCTTCCCGATATATTTTCCGGGTTGAGGGCATTAGCTCCTGTCATGCCTGATTCCTCGTCGACAGTTATCAGGACTTCCAAGCTTGGATGCTTTACGTCATCAGAAGTTAGTATAGCCATTGCAAGAGCTATGGCTATGCCGTTATCTGCGCCCAAAGTCGTGTTGTCTGCATAAATCATATCATCTATGTATCTTAATGTGATAGGATCTTTTGTGAAATCATGAACCTTATTTTTGTTCTTTTCGCATACCATATCCATATGACCCTGCAGTATAACTCCCGGCGCATTTTCATAGCCCGAAGAAGCAGGTTTCTTTATTATAACATTAAGAACTTCATCTTGTATGACTTCAAGATTATTTTCCCTGGCAAACATCACCAAAAAATCGCTTATAGCCTTTTCATTCCCGGAACCTCTTGGAATTTTAGATATTTCTTCAAAATACTTAAATATCTTATCCACGATAATCATCCCTTCCTTAATAAATTGAATTCCTATTTATATAATTAGAACGCTTGTTATAATTATATAAATATAGAAGGAATAATTCAACAGTGGAAAATGTTGCATCAAATCGGGCCCTTATTACGTCTAAAATTTAGCATACAAATACAAGTATTTAAACATGGGCAATTGGAAGCGGCCGGCATAAAGGATTAATTTAGGGAGGTGGCATAATTGAATAATAAAAGAGGCCTTATTGCATTGTTCATAGCATTTTCATTTGTTGTGGTATTATCAAATATGATCACGGCAAAATATATAGAGAATAAGGTGAACAATAAGATAAGAGCGGAAATTGAAAGTCTGAGCTATCAGATAATTCAGGTTCGGCATAGTACTGATGCTGTTTACAGCAGCACAAAGCCGGAGGAGAGATGGAATGACGTGATGGCCCCCACAGAGCTGGCAAAATATCTGGATATAAAACTGGCTCAGGTATATAATATTATTGATGACAAGGAATCTGAGATACCTTATGTGCTTATTGAAGGGGCATACAGATTCAACAAGGATGCCATAGATAAGTGGCTGACATCCCGAAAGGTCATCGTTGGTGAAAGTATAGTATACTAGAGACTGGGTGGGGTGGGCGGCATGGCCACAGCGTTTGCTATGGATTATGTCGGAATAAAAAAAATAAATGACCAAGTTGACAATTTATGATTAGATTCATATAATAAAAGCACAGCCCGTTATGTGAGGCTACCTTGCAAATACATGCTGCTGCCGCTAAACATCGAGAGATGCCAAGACGGTTAACAGGTTTTATCGGATTAAGGTTTAACCTAATGCAGCCGGGATATACCCTATGTTGCAGGGAGCTAAAACTATACGAGAGGGGATAGTGAATATGGTGTTTATTCCCTTTGCTTTCGGGCAAGGGGAATATTTATTTTTAAGCTGATTTTTGGAGGTGGTAGATATGGATTCTGGCCCTTTACCTAATAGTTGCCGGAGAAAATCAAATAATAATATAGGAACCATAGCTGCCATCTTTTGGCCTTCGGTTCCTCAGAGGAGGTTTAAAAATGAACGAAACCATTATGAAGCTAATCGAGGAGAACAGATACAAGGATGTCAGAAATGAAATCACCGAGATGAACATCGTAGATATCGCTCATCTCTTGATGGAGTTGGATAAGAAAAAGCTTTTAATACTTTTTCGCATACTTCCCAAGGAAATAGCAGCGGGAGTTTTTTCTTATATATCTTTGGAACTGCAGCAGTATATTATCGAGTCCATAACTGACCGGGAAATAAATAATATAGTCAGTGAGCTGTTTTTGGATGATGCTGTAGACTTTCTGGAGGAAATGCCTTCTAATGTAGTGAAAAAGGTGCTGAGAAATACGGATGAGGAGACAAGGAAGCTCATAAATCAATTTCTCAATTATCCCGATTATTCTGCAGGAAGCGTAATGACCATAGAGTTTGTAGACTTGAAAAAGCAAATGACAGTAAAAGAGGCATTAAATCATATCAGAGCCACAGGTATAGATAAAGAAACTATAAATACCTGTTATGTTATTGATAAAGGCAGAAAACTGGAAGGGGTTTTATCAATAAGAAAACTGATATTGGCTGATGAAGATACCATAATTGACGACATTATGGATGTAGATGTGATATATGCTAATACCCTGGATGATCAGGAGACCATCGCATCCTTATTTAAAAAATATGACCTTACGGCACTTCCTGTGGTAGACAATGAGAATAGGCTTGTAGGCATAGTTACAATAGATGATATAATAGATATAATAGATCAGGAAAATACTGAGGACCTTCACAAGATGGCGGCCATGGAGCCCTTGGAAGAAGAGTATTTGAAGACCAGTGCCTTTGTGCTGGCAAAGCACAGGATAGTATGGCTTCTGATACTTATGATTTCAGCTACCTTCACGGGGAATATAATCAAAAGATATGAAGAATTGCTGCAATCCATGGTAGTGCTGACTGATTTTATTCCCATGATCATGGACACGGGAGGAAATGCAGGCTCTCAATCTTCAACATTGATAATAAGAGGTATGGCATTGGGAGAAATACGAACTTCCGATGTTTTAAAGGTGTTCTTTAAAGAGCTTAAGGTTAGCCTCATAGCAGGAACAACCTTAGCATTGGTCAATTTCGCAAGGCTCGTTTTTTTTGAACGCATAGATATTGCTATTTCTGCTATGGTGTGCTTCAGCTTGCTTCTTACGGTAATACTTGCGAAGATGGTAGGGAGCATATTGCCTATAGCGGCAAAAAAGATACGATTAGATCCGGCCATTATGGCAGGGCCGCTGATAACCACTATTGTTGATGCGGTGGCACTCAGTATATATTTTGGAATTGCATCAAAGTTTTTAAATATATAAGCGGCGTGAGCCGCTTTTCTTATTGTAATAGATTCTTAATATAATTAATCCATGGTTAATGTTATAATTTAGGTAATCGCATTCTATAGCGGAGGTTGAAAGATGAAAATTTATAGAAAAGCTATTTCTTTTATCATAATATTGATTTTGCTGCTCTCTATTGTACAGGGTGAATCTTACGATACTGTAGAGGCCAGAAAATACCTTGTCAGAAACAGCTATGAAATAATAAATGA
>DPSW01000341.1 GCA_003527145.1 Clostridiaceae bacterium
ATTTATCAAAAGAATAACACCAGAGTTAATTCTGGTGTTAAAGTGTAGGGTTTGTTTTAAATTGCTCTTTCATTTTTCTAAGGTGAATCAACATATCCCGAGCATTCATTTCGGCATATTTCAGGGATGTCAGCAGCTTATCACATACGGAAACGATGTCATCATTTTCCCTTGGTGTATCAATTGCATCCCGTATATTAGCCTCAGGGTCGTTGGACAATGCGCAGAGCATTCGCAAAATGGCTGCCAGGGAGTAATTAGCACATCTCAGAGACCGTATGATTTTCAGCCTGCGGATATCTTCATCCGTATAGACACGATAACCATTCTGCTTCCGTTTAACCATCAGCAGTCCGTTCATTTCCCAGTTTCTCAAAGCATCCATCGATATTTGCAGATGGCTTGCAGTTTCTTTTCTGGTGAAGCAGGCGCTGCTCGTTTCTGCCTGACTGCCTGACAATAGCCGCTCAGCAATTGCTATAGCTTCTTCGGCATTTTTATGTTCTTTTTTAATTTGGTACAAATAGCTCTTCGTGAGGAGAATCGCTTTATCAAAATCCCCGCCAGCAGAAGCCTTAATAATGTCAATTATCTTTTTCCGCAGACCGTTTTGCAAAACCTCAACCTGTAGAGCAGTTCTCGCAAGCTTGATTTGCTCCATATGGAAATCCGTAAAAATACGGTAACCGTTAGGTTCGCGTTCAGTCTTCGGTATCAGTCCGAGTTCCTCATAAAGCCGCACGGTATTAGGATGGATTCCGACACAGCGAGCAATTTCGGCTGTTTTATAGGTATTCATTCATCAGACCACCTCCATCTTTTACCTACTATAGCATCCGGTAAAAGTCTGGTGTTATAATGNNCTTAAAGCAGCTTTTGCAGAGAAGCTTTGCCTCCGCCACAATCCACCTCTTTTAGCTTTTATAAATGCGAATCGACAAAGTCACTCTATATTCAACATCTTCATTTTTCTCCATAGCGATGTAGTGCTTATTTTTAAATAGTCGGCCGTTTTCACTTTTGAACCATCATTGTGTTGTAAGGCAGTTATTATTATTTCTCTCTCATACTCTGCCAGCAGAGTATTTAATGACATATATGAATCACTACTGCTTAACTTCGCTTTAGAATAGCTTTTTTTAATATTTGCAGGAAGATATGCAGGTTTGATCACCCTGTCGTTGCCAATAACATTAAATATTTTTTCGATACAATTTGCAAGCTCTCTAACATTCCCAGGCCACGAATATTCCATTAAAATGCTTAGTGCTTCATCTTCAATGTATTCAACAAATTTTCCGAAATCTTTGTTCATATTAGCAATAAAATGATTTACAAGAAAAGGAATATCTTCTTTTATAAAACGCAAAGCAGGAAGCTGAATGTCCAGTATATTAAGCCTATAATAAAGGTCTTGGCGAAACTTGCTGCCCGCTATTAATTCCAGCAAATCCTTATTGGTTGCAGATATTATCCTAACATTAAGCTTAATGGTTGACTTGCTCCCAATACGCATCACTTCCTTTTCCTGCAAAATTCTAAGCAATTTAGATTGCAGATTCAAATCCATCTCCCCTATTTCGTCAAGGAAAACAGTACCTCCGTTTGCCTGTTCAAAAATGCCTATATCACCACCCTTCTTTGCTCCTGTAAATGTACCTTCAGCATATCCAAAAAAAATGCTCTCAGCTAAGCTTTGTGGAATAGCGGCACAGTTGATTGCAATAAAAGGTTTGTTTGCTCTGCTGCTGGCACTATGAATAGACTGGGCAAACACTTCCTTTCCTGTTCCAGATTCACCATATATCAATACATTTGAATCAGTCTTAGCTGCAATTGACGCTATATTCTTCGCTTGCATAATTGGCTCGCTATTTCCAACTATATCTTGAAATGTATACTTTGTATTGCTTCTCTTTTTTACTTCTTTAATCAATCTGGTATTTNNAAAAAATATTTCCCAATAGGAATTCTTACTGCTGTAGCGCCTAAAACACGATTAGACTTACCTATAATAGGTTTTTGCAGCAACATTGCACTTTTGGAAGAGGCACTCACTTTACCAATCAATTTATCATTTAGCTCGCCCTTTGAGTTGACGGAAATTATTACATTTCCATCGCTGTCGCAAATAGCAGCATCCCCTCCAATTATTGAGGCTATTTGAGGGAGTATCTCTTCAATAGATTGTTCCAGTGAGTATGCAAAATTTATAGTCTCGATATTGTTGCAAGTTATCGTGTATGCATCAATCGGAAAAGACAATATAAAAGGATGTATGTTGAATTTTGACTTAAAATCATTTATTTGCTTTTTATTTAAAGCTTTCAATATTGCATCTAATTTCATTTGGCGATATTGTTCAAGTTCTACTCCTCTGCTATCAACAACACTGATGACTATACCCTTTTTATCAGAAAGAATTGCATATCCGTTAGATATTCGTGCCAAGCAAGGAAGCGCATTTAATAAAGCATTCAGCATGTCATCATCTCCGATCATTTAGTCAAATAAATTTTTTAGATATAAAAATTCAGAATTTACCCTTAATTTAGCATACCATTTATAATAAATCAATATAATCATTGCAGAATTGAAATTGCGTTTCACTTTTGCAATGTTATGTGATTATTGCTAATCGGCTATTAAAGAAGATTAGATTTAATCCATTTCAGTTTTGCAATATATACACCCTTGCATAGATAGATTTTCGGCAAAATACCTGCCTATTTAGGTTGGTATAGCTCTTGCTTATATAATAAAGTGTAATTTTTCTTTATTTGAAGGAGGCATCTATATGAAAAAAACTACTAGATTGAAAGAACTGCTGTATGCAAAAGAAATTGTTGCAGCACCAGGAGCTCATGATGTCATGACAGCAAAAATCATCGAAAAGGTCGGCTTTGACATGGCTTATATGACCGGCTATGGGACAGCGGCAAGTACATTGGGTAAGCCTGATATCGGCTTGCTATGCATGTCCGAGATGCTGGATAGGGCAAGAAAGCTTGCAACAGCAACAAATATTCCGATTGTTGCAGATGGAGATACCGGATTCGGAAATGCAGTTACCCTTATGAGAACTATAGAGGATTTTGAGGATGCAGGTGTTGCTGGAATCCAGCTGGAGGATCAAATAGCTCCAAAGCGATGTGGACATATGGCAGGTAGAAAAGTTGTAAGCATGGAAGAAATGATTGGAAAAATAGAAGCAGCTATTACAGCCAGGAAAGATCCCGACTTCGTCATAATTGCCAGAACAGATGCAAGAACCTCTCTCGGAATTGATGAAGCGATTAAAAGAGCTTTAGCATATGAAAAGGCTGGCGCAGACGCTATATTTGTTGAATCAATAGAAACCATAGAAGAAATGAAGTGGATAAACCAGGTAATTAAAGCTCCAACTATCGTAAATATTGTCGAAGGCGGCAGGACACCTCAGCTAACAGATAAAGAGCTGGAAGAGTTAGGATTTAATTTGGTCATTCATCCTGTTGCAAGCACTTATGTTATTGCAAAGGCCGTATTCGATCTTATGCATGCATTANNTCAACCAAAGCATTTGCTGATAAGATGATCACATTTAATGAATTTAATGAATTAATTGGCCTAGGTGAATATAGTAAGTACGAAGACCTATTCGTAAGAGATTGATCCATAAACCAAAGTTTGAAAAGCATTTTAAATAAGAAATGAAACTATAACATTGTATTCAAGTATTCAGCCTTATATTATAAGATTATAGCCGCAGCAAATGATAGTGCTAAACAAATTTTGGAGTATAAATCTATATTATTAGGTTGCATAAGCACGTTGAAAAATGTGAATAACTTAAGGAGGGAAATGCATGAAT
>DPSW01000334.1 GCA_003527145.1 Clostridiaceae bacterium
TAAATCTTATGGCCAATCTCATACCTAAGAAGGTGGGTGAATAATTTGGATGCGATGAATAATATAAATAGTTCCAGAAATAAAGAAAAAATTGCATTTGCACTGCTGTGGGGATTTTCTGTGATGACGATAATCATTCTGGTGCTTATTTTAGCTAATATAATAATAAATGGAATTTCCCATATCAGCTTGGACTTCTTGCTGGAGGAGCCTAGAAAAATGGGCAAGGCCGGGGGCATATTCTCAGTAATTGTTTCTACCTTTTACATTGTTGCTTTATCTATAGTTTTTGCTGCTCCTCTGGGTGTCGGTGCTTCTGTGTATTTGACCGAATATGCTAAGGAAGGGATTATGCTGAAGATCATCAGATTCGGGACCGAATCTTTGGCAGGAATTCCGTCGATTATATATGGTTTATTTGGCTATTCATTCTTTGTAGTTTATCTGAATCTGAAATATTCAATATTATCAGGTGCCTTGACGCTTACCTTGATGATACTGCCCACAATAGTAAGGACTTCGGAAGAGGCAATAAAAGCAGTGCCTAAATCCTATAGAGAAGGAAGCCTGGCGTTAGGGGCTACAAAGCTTCAAACAATAAGAAAAATAATAATTCCAACGGCCATGCCGGGCATATTGACAGGCTTGATACTGGGTGTGGGAAGGGTTATAGGCGAAAGCGCCGCTGTAATATATACGGCAGGGAGTTCATTGGGTATTCCGGATTCTATTTTTAGGCCAGGAAGGACCCTGTCGGTTCACCTGTATACTTTGGCCTCTGAGGGTTTATCCAGGGAAAACACCTATGCAACAGCGGTAGTGCTTATAATCTTGGTGTTTATAATAAATTTTGTTGCGAACAGATTGATAAAAAATATTTTCATAGCTAAAAGGAGATAAGATTTTATGTCGACTATAAAAATAAAGGTAGAGGACACTAATTTATATTATGGAGATCATCAAGCTTTGAAGGATATAAATATAGATATTTATGAAAAAGCCGTTACGGCTTTGATCGGTCCCTCAGGCTGCGGTAAATCGACTTTTCTTAGATGCCTCAACAGGATGAATGATCTTATCCCAAATGTGAGGAGGGATGGGAAAATAGAGATAGCCGGAACAAATGTGGATAAGTATGATGTTATCCTGCTCAGAAAAAAGGTTGGCATGGTGTTTCAAAAGCCCAATCCATTTCCCATTTCCATATATGAAAATGTAGCCTATGGCCCAAGAATACATGGAGTTAAAAGCAAGCCTGTTTTGGATGATATAGTGGAGAAAAGCTTGAAGGAAGCAGCTCTATGGGATGAAGTAAAGGACAGGCTTAAGAATAATGCAGTCGGCTTATCAGGAGGGCAGCAGCAAAGAGCGGCGATTGCGAGAGCTTTATGCATGAAGCCTTCTATAATATTTGCAGACGAGCCTACTGGTAACCTTGATACTAAGAGCAGCAACGAAGTAATGGAGTTGTTTAAGAACTCAGTCAAAAAATATAATCAAACCTTAGTCATGATTACTCATAATCCGGAGATCAGTAAATTTGCTGATAGAGTACTGTTTATTGAGGATGGAATGGTATCAAATGGAAAGGTTATAGGGTGAGAAGATGATTACCAGNNTTGATGTATAATAAAAAGCGCACTTTGACCATATCATTTAGCATTATATTCTCTGTGACGTTGTTGACCTCTGTAAGTATAATCATAAATAGCTATAATGAGATGGCCATTTATGCTATGGGTCAAATGTTTGGAAAGTATCATGGAGAATTTATAAATATAGAATATGATAATTTAGGTAAACCCAAAAATCTTCCTATTATAAAAACTATAGGAACAACACTGAATTTAGGTGAGTATAAATCTGAAGAATATAAGCTGGATATAATCGGGTCAGATAATAATGCTATGGATATGCTAAATTGCAATATCATAAAAGGAAATTACCCTCAAAATATCAATGAAATAATGATGGAGGAGTGGGTAATAAACAAGATGGAGCTAAAACCAGCTATTGGGGATAAACTCAGCTTGGATTATGAAATGGTAAATACTAAGGGGCTTTCAATCGGGCGGTCAAAAACTGATTTANNCTATCTGGTATTATGGAAAATTCATATGGCACATTAGCAGCAGATAAAGGAAAGGCATTTGTGACATTGCAAACTGCAGAGCAACATATTGAAAAGTACGATAGGTCATATAGACAGTATTTTGCTATGGATACATCGCCCAATATCAGGCAAGAGCTGGCCAAGGTTAGGGAATTGCTGAACAAAAGAGCTGAAAATGAAAATGTTTTCGGCGATTATAACGAAAATGAAGGTTATGTAGATTCATTAGAAAGTGCATATAAATCCAGAAAACTGACATTCTTTATAGATGCGATAGTTGAGCTTGTTGCAGTTATGGTAATCTTTAATGTCTTTAATATATCTATTATTGAAAGGCTTAAGCATTTTGGCTTACTCAGATCTATAGGAACAACCCCAGATCAAATAAAATATATGCTATTGGCTGAAGCGCTTCTGCTGGGGCTTATATGCATACCCATAGGCATAGCTGCCGGAGTGCTTGGAACACATTTGCTATTATTTATAACTAGTAAAATTGGACTTTTTAAATCAAATGTCAGCATAAACCTATTCAGTATCGTATTGCCGTTCATTATGGGATTTTTGTCTATATTGATAGCAGTATACAATTCGGCAAAATTGGGTGCGCGTGTATCCCCTATCGAATCCATAAATTTAGAAAGCAAGATCAGAAAAAAGCAGACTGATATTAAGAGCTTCTCAAATAAATTGATTTTATCTATATACGGGCAAATGGGAAAAATGGCGCTCACAAATATCGGGAGATACAAGAAAAGATTTTTTGCGACAATTGTAACAATCAGTATTAGCATAGCATTGTTTATAAGTGTATTCTATTTAATAAAAGGTCTTGATCCGGTGCATCAGATCAGTAATCTTATGACAGCAGACTATGTACTGACATACGAATTCAACAGGGAGAGGAATGGATATACCGAAGAAGCTATTAAACAGCTTGAAAGCGTGGAAGGCATAAAAATGTTCAATAAGCTGAAGTACATTAGTTGTAATATACATATAGATACCGATCTTCTTACTAAAAAGGGTAAGGAATATTATGAGAAGGAAGCAAAAACAAATGATTACATAAGTAACTTATTAAATAGAAATCAAGTCGATTTAGTATGTTTTGCAATAGGCTTAAATGAAGAAATATACAACAAGCATTTTAAGGATATGGAAGAAATAAGTAATTACAAGAGTCAAGGAGAAGCATTGCCCTATGCATTCGTAATGCAGAATCTTTCTCACAAAGACCATACCGACCTAAGCTCAGGGGATTCAGTGCTTATTGCTTTTCCGTATAAAGAAGATGATCGATGGAAGAAAATAGAGCAGGAATTTGTTATTATGGACACTATAGATACTCCACCTGTCGCCATCAGCAAAGGCAATGGCTCTATCGCTATTTTTATGAAGGAAGAGTTCTTAGAAAAATACTATTCAATTAATGGATATCAAAAAATTGAGATTTATCTTGAGAATAGCGCTGATATGAAAGAAATTGAGGAAAAGCTTAGAGGGATAGCTTCATCTCAAAAGTATGGAAAGCTTATTTCTTTTTGGGAAGATGTAGAAAAGATAAAAAAACTGCAGACACAATTAGCTTTAGTTTTATATAGTATAGTGGTAGTTGTTTTTTTGGTCAGCTTAGTAAACATTGTAAACACAATGAGCATGAACATAATATTGAGGAAAAAAGAATTTGGAATACTTCGTGCTATTGGGGTAACAAAGCCGCAGTTGAGAGAGATGATATTTAAGGAAGGACTGCTATATGGAGTGATTGGCTCTCTGTTCGGAAGCCTTATAGGTATTGGTCTGATATATATAATTTATTACTTTGCAAGAAGAATATTATATATAGAATTTCGGATTGATTATCTGTCTATTTTATTTACATCGGTAACTACAATCATACTATGCATCACCGCTACGCTAATTCCTATAAAAAAAGTAACCTCCGCAAGTGTTATTGAATCAATAGGTGCAGTAGAATGATGAGCCATCGGGGACGTGAGCCACGAAGAACCATCCCAGGCGGCTCATTTGAGCAGTGAATATTGCCGGTCGACGGTTATGATAGCATCATAATTGGGATGCCTCTTCTTTATTGCTTTCTTGACTTCCTCCACCAGATTTTTTTCATCCTTTTCCACAAAGTCATAGGGCACTACCATGTCAAATACAAGATTCATATGCTTTTCTCCCCCAACTATGCGGAAGTCATGAATGGTCAATTCCTGAGGGAAGTCTTCTAATATCTCCAGCACCTGAAGCTGGGCTTTCTGCACCAGCCTGTCGTCTGTGTTTATGGG
>DPSW01000180.1 GCA_003527145.1 Clostridiaceae bacterium
AAACAGGTGCATAGATTGGACCAGAAGAAAGCGGCCCAAGACCATTTCCATGCTGACCTGCCAGGATGATGAAAATGTAGACATATATGATTTTATAGCGGATTATGACAGCAATCCGGAGGAAATACTGCTTAGGCAGGAGAATATGGATTTCATAAGGCGGGAGGTAAGCAACCTGCCTGAGATCTATAGCACAGTGATGATCATGTATTACTTTCAGGAGTTCAGCCCGCAAGAGATTTCAGACATATTGGGGGTTCCAAGAAAAACTATTGACACCAGGCTTTTCAGAGCAAGAAATCTTATCAAGGAAAGAATAAGAAGGAAGCTGGATTTTGGGGGTGGGAAAGTTGCTATGCAGCCGAGTTAGAAAGAGCTTGCACAGCTATGCAGCAGGCGAGACGGAAGGATTGGAGCATTTCCTTATGAAGGAGCATCTAGACAACTGTCCTTCCTGTAAAGCGGAATACGAAAGGATATTGGAGATAAAATCCATATTGTCGAATATGGGAAGAAATATTGCAGTTCCTTGCAGTCTCGTGGTAAATATTATGGAAACTATTGACTTGGAGAAGTATAAAGCTATAGGGATTCATGCTCTCAATAATCTGAGAAATTTTGGGATCAGCTTTATAGCAGCAGGGCTGATCATATCTCTATTCAGCATAGCCCCTGATATGGGATGCTCCAATAAAAGATTCATCGGGAGGAGCATGGCCAAGGTTCAAGAAAGCATACTAAAGCCCTTTGAGATGCTAAACAATAGTGTTATCAGTATTTCAGACAAGATATCAAATTTGAATGAAGCAATGGGTGCAAACAATGAGTAATTAATAGGGGGGACCAGAATGATCCGGGATATTTTATTTTTTTGTTTTTCTTTGATACCGGGTGCTGCTCATATGTCTATGGGTTTTTTCAAGCGGGGAGTCCAATTGATGATAACTACTATTGGGGCTTTTTCGCTTTTGATCAGTTTTAATACGGAACAATTGGTTGCTGTGGTATGCTTGCCATTATGGTTTTTTAGTTTCTTTGACGGATATAATATAAGAAGGCAGATAGCTGCAGGCAATACCATAAAAGATGAAGAAGTATACAGCTATGATATATTTTTTAATAACAAAAAATATCTGGGACTTGGGCTTTCGCTGCTCGGACTCATAGGTCTCATAAATTCCCTTCCTAACAGCCTGATAATATCCTTATTCGGCGTCAGATCACAGAATATTTATTGGATGCTGAGAAGAAGCATCGTGCCATTATTTTTAATAATAATAGGTTTGTACTTGCTTATAAAAAGCAGGAAAAAATAAATCGCCACAATTTTACAGTTTGATTTTAAGATGCTTTTGTGATAATATATAATGTGTTCAAAAAATTGCGCTCGTAGCTCAGCTGGATAGAGTACTTGACTACGAATCAAGGGGTCGCATGTTCGAATCATGTCGGGCGCACCATCTATGCTGAAAAAGTTAAACCCTGGCAATGGCCGGGGTTTTTTATCATTTATTTACGGCGATGGTTTCCATTATATAAATGTTAATAATGATTGAATATTAAATCAATGGTACAATATATTTATGATGAAAAATGGATTTAGATGGGGTGAAGGGCATGAACCGTAATAAACTGAATATATGCCTGGTGGGCTTCGGCAATGCAGGGAAGGAATTCTGCAGGATGCTTGTGGAAAAAGGTGAAGAGATCAAGAATACATATGGCTGGAACGTAGTTGTCACTGCCATATCCACATGGTCTAAGGGCAACTTGCTGGATCTGTCGGGTGTGGACCTGAAAAGAGCGTTGGATGAGGTGGAGGCAGCGGGAAGGTTTTCTCATGATAACCCTCAGAAAGCTGACCACAGTACAACGGATATGATAAAAAAATCAGGAGCGGATGTATTGATCGAGCTGAGCACATTGTCCATCAAGGATGGGCAGCCGGCCGTAAGCCATATAGAAGAGGCCTTCGCAAATCATATGCATGTGATTACGGCCAATAAGGGGCCTATTGCATGGGATTATAAAAGATTGAAGGCATTGGCGGATGAAAAAGGCTTGTATCTCCTTCATGAGACGACTGTTATGGATGGAGCTCCGGTATTCAATCTGGTGGAAAAAACGCTGCCGGGCTGTAGAGTGTTGCGCTTCAAGGGTATTTTAAACTCCACTACCAATTTTATAATGGAAGAGATGGAAGCGGGAGCGGATTATGAAGCGGCTTTAAAAGAAGCCCAAATCAGAGGCTTTGCGGAAGCCGATGCCTCTATGGATATAGACGGCTGGGATGCAGCGGCAAAAACTGCCGCCCTCATCAATGTATTGATGGATGGGGATGCAACGCCTATGACTATTGATAGAACGGGAATTGCAGGCATCACTGTCAAAGATATGGAAGATGCAAGGTCCAGAGGAGGAAAGATCAAGCTGCTCTGCGAGGGATACAGGCATGAAGGCGAAGTGAAAGGCCGGGTCTATCCTGCCTTTGTGGATAACAAGGATATATTCAGCAATATTGATTCTACTACATCCATACTGTCCATCACAACAGACCTCATGGGGGAAATCTGCATGGTGGAAAGAAATCCTGAAATACAGCAGACGGCTTATGGAGTATACAGCGATATGCTTGCTTTGATACAGGACATCACAAGGGATGAAGCAAGCCTATAATAATTCCGCGTCTCAGCTTTACAGCGGGTAATGCTCATTAGTGCGAAAAAATCTAACAAGAATAGGAGTGAATTATCTAAATGAAAATTGTTGTTTTAAATCAAGATGATATTAAAAACGTATTTTCTATGGAGGATGCTATTCAGGCAGATAAGGATGCCTTGAAACTTTATTCGTTAGGTAAAAGCGCAGTACCCTTGCGCATAAATTTAGATGTTCCTAAGTATGAGGGGCATAGCCTTTATATGCCCGGGTACTCTGCTGACGCTAATGCATTGGGCGTAAAAATCGTATCGGTTTATCCTAAAAATATTGAAAAGGGCTTGAACAGCGTGCCGGCCACAATGGTATTATTGAATAGCGAAACAGGCGAAGTATGCAGTTTAATGGACGGTACTTACCTGACTCGTATACGTACAGGCGCTGTATCCGGAGCGGCTGCCGATGTGCTTGCCCGTAAGGACAGCAAAGTGTTTGCCATGTTTGGTACGGGAGGACAAGCAGAGACACAGCTGGAAGCGATTCTTACCGTGCGCCCCATAAAGATTGTAAAGGTTTTCGGCATAAGCATAGAACGTGCTGAACGCTTTACAGCGCGGATGACAGCCAAATTTGGAGAAAAATTTGGAGTGAAGATCTTTGCTGCTAAATCTTCCGACGAAGCTATTGAGGATGCGGATATCATAACCAGTGTTACAACCAGCAAAAAACCTGTTTTTGACGGAAGATTGGTGAAAAAGGGCTGCCATATCAACGGTGTGGGATCATATACTCCTGAAATGCATGAGATTGACGAATATACTATCACCCATGCCGATAAGGTATATGTAGATACTCGCAACGGCGTTTTAAATGAATCAGGAGATTTGATCATTCCTATTAAGAACGGTAACTTCAGCGCGGACAGGATTACCGGAGAACTGGGTGAGGTTATTGCAGGCAAGGCACCGGCACGTATGAGCGACGATGAGATCACAGTATTCAAGACTACCGGCAGTGCGGTTTTAGATATTGTAAACGCTCAGCGCATTTATGAAAATGCCTTGAAGAAAGGAATGGGCAGCATCATTGAANNAATACTGGAAATAAATGATATAATATAGTCAGTTAACGTATATAGGAAAAGGAGAGATGCTAAATGAAAATTCGATTTATAGGCCACTCTTGTTTTTTAATAGAGGAGGGCAAGTATTCCCTTCTTTTTGATCCTTTTATAACGGGAAACCCGGCAGCAGCGGTGAAGGCAGCAGATTTGAATCCTACTCATATACTTGTAAGCCATAACCACGGAGACCATAGGGGTGATGCTGCGGATATCGCTAAAAGAACCGGTGCCACGGTTTTTACTACCAATGAAATCGGCATCGATCTCAGCAAAAGCTGTATCAATGTGGCGGCCGGACATATAGGCGGCAAGGCAAAAACTGAGTTTGGAAGCGTCAAATTTTTTCAGGCCTTCCACGGGAGCGGAATAGCAGGAGGCCATGCCTGCGGCTTCGTAGTTGACCTTATGGGCAAAAAGATATACCATGCTGGGGATACGGGGCTGACGAAGGATATGGAGCTTTTATGGAAGCAAAATATTGATTTGGCATTGCTGCCCATAGGGGATTTTTATACCATGGGACCTGAGGATGCACTAGAGGCCGTAAAGATGATAAAGCCCAAATATGTGATACCGATGCATTATAATACATTCCCGGCTATCAGTCAGAACCCGGAGGCATTCAAAAAAGCCGTAGAAGGTGAGACCGGCGTAAAGACAATGGTGTTGAAGCCGGGAGAATCTATGGAGATGTAGGTAAAAAAGAAGATATATAGATAGGGAGATATTTCTAGTAAGACATGAAAGTCTTATGTAGTTATGTCTCTTTTTTTATGTTTCCAAATACAAACTAGATTAAAATGCATAGGTATGGTTAAAAGATTGTTAAAAAATAAATTTAAAAAT
>DPSW01000219.1 GCA_003527145.1 Clostridiaceae bacterium
CTACATTATACAAGGAGGGATGATAAAGTGAATCTTTTTGATATTATCGGTCCCGTTATGATTGGTCCATCCAGTTCACATACGGCCGGAGCCGCAAGGCTTGGAAAGCTGGCAAGAAATATATTTGGGGCAAGCTTTAATCGGGCGGATATAACCCTGTATAATTCTTTTGCCAAAACAGGCAAGGGCCATGGAACGGATAAGGCTGTTGTAGCCGGAATACTGGGTATGAATCCTGATGATGAGAATATAAAGGATGCTTTTGACTTAGGGCGAAAAGCCGGGATTGAGATAAATTTTAGACTTGAAGACAGCAACCGGGAAGTTCATCCGAACACGGCTAAGATACAATTATTCGGGGGAAAAAGTGCCATGAGCATAACAGGCTGCTCCTTAGGAGGAGGCAGAGTCATGATACAGGACATTGACGGGTTTAAAACTGAATTTACAGGTGAATATAATACCATAATAGCCATACAACATGATAAGCCCGGCATTGTAGCCTTTGCAGCTTCTTATCTGGCACAAAAAAATATAAATATTGCCCAGATGAAATTGTCCAGGAAGTCCAAAGGTGATACCGCATTGATGATAATTGAAACAGATGAAATACCCCCAAAATCGGTTAAGACAGATCTGGAAAGCCATGATGGCATACATAAGATAGTGATATCCACTACTTGAGCATTCCTGTAATAAATGAAAATGGAGGATGAATATATGTCTCTGTATACTATGCAGCAAATAATTGAAGCTGCAGAACAAAAAGGTGTAAAAATATCGGATATTGCTTTAGAGATAGAGAGCAAGGAAAGCGGATTATCTGCTGAAGAAATAAAAAAAAGAATGTATTGCAATTATGCCGTGATGAAAGATTCCGTATCCAATGGCATCAACAAGGCAATACCTTCCGTAAGCGGCTTAACCGGAGGAGAAGGATACAGGCTATGGCAAGAAAGGGGTAAAGGGCTGTCTGGTGAGACAATATTGAGTGCAGCTTCCAGGGCGATGGCTGTTTCTAATGTCAACGCCTCTATGGGTAAGATAGTAGCTGCTCCGACAGCCGGCTCCTGCGGGATTATTCCAGGAGTGCTGATGACCGTAGGAGAAAGGCTGGGCAAATCCGATGAAGAGATAGCAGAATCATTGATCACCACTGCCGTTGTAGGCAAGATTATTGCTCAGAATGCGACTCTGGCCGGGGCTGAAGGGGGATGCCAGGCAGAATGCGGAGCCGCCTCTGCTATGGCCGCTGCTGCAGCGGTTCAATTGTCAGGCGGAACACCGTCTCAAGCCGGAGATGCGGCTGCTATAGCTATGAAGGGCGTCATGGGCCTTGTATGCGATCCTGTAGCCGGCTTGGTGGAAGTCCCTTGCATCAAAAGGAACAGCTTTGGTGCAGCTCAGGCTATACTTGCAGCAGATATGGCCATGTCCGGAATAAAAAGCGTAATACCTGTTGATGAGGTCATTAAGGCTATGGGAGAAGTAGGCCATGCCATGCCTGTGGAACTCAGAGAAACTTCTATGGGCGGACTTGCGGCAACAAACACCGGGAAGATGCTGGAGGAGAAGCTGATGAAAAAAGGATAAATAAATTGATAATATAAATAGGCAGAAGCACTTTTCTATGTTTTATGTTTAAATAAATAATCAACTTACAAAGTTCTTTCTTCTCTTTTATTAGTATAGTGGCAATTTTGGCACAAGTTTTGCTTGTTAATATTGATAGGCATGTATGGAACATAATCAATATGAGACAGCTTAATGAAGATATTAACAAAAATAATAGAAATTATGATTGCTATACAGACTGCTGATTCAGTTCAAGAAGAGATGATGAAAATGTTTATGGAGGTTATTTTTTTGTTAGATAAAGATTATTTTAATAGCGTAGCATTTGAATGGGATGAAATAAGCGAACATAAAGCAGAAAAAATTAATTATATTTTAGAAAAAACTAAATTAAATACGGGACAGTCAGTTTTAGATATAGGAAGTGGTACAGGAGTAATGCTTCCATATATAAAAAAAAGAGTAGGCAAAGATGGGAAAATAACGGCATTAGATATAGCTGAAAATATGATAAGAATATCAGAGAAAAAGAACAAATATAAGAATCTATCATTTATTGTAGCGGATTTCATAGACTATTGCTCCCATGAGAAATATGATTGTATAATTGCATATTCATGTTATCCTCATTTTAAAAATAAAGAGCAATTTTTTATGAAGGCATACGATCTATTACGGCATAACGGTAAGTTAGTAATTGCACATTCGGAAGGAAAAGATAAAATAAATAATTGCCATAGAAAAATTGAAGATAAAGTAAACTGCGACAAATTAATAGACATTGAGAAAATGAAAAATTATATAAAAAAATTTGGATTTCAAGACATATATACAAAGGACAATGAAGAATACTACATATATATTGGAGAAAAATTGTAGCCTCAATTCCTGTGTGTGTGGGGCACTGCGAATTAGTCTGACTTTTTTTCATTAATAAGTTCCAGCAAATTGTGTTTTTTAATTCTATACTG
>DPSW01000017.1 GCA_003527145.1 Clostridiaceae bacterium
TAATCTGAGCCATAGCAATAATCAATCCATTCTACAAATTCAAATAAAACGGAAAGAGAAAGAACGGCATCACTCTGAGAGATAGATTTCTCTGTATGAACTGCCAGATTGCCAATCTTTATAATATACTGCAGCTTCGCCCAGGTGGACGGGTCTACTGCATATCTAAAAGACTCTTCGTGAATCAAAGCCTGAAGGTTGTCCTTATATGGCTTATTAATAGTTGAATCTGCAAAATATACCCATTTCACAGCTAATTCAAAGGCTTTCCTGCTTGCTACAGCCGACATAGCGGGAGAAATTGGCAGGACATTTTCGGCATCAATGCAAGCATCAGCAAATAACTGATATTCGGCTATATTTTTTAGAAATTCAAAATTTGCTGCCATATAAACACCTGCTTTCCTAATCGAAATATTTGCTCATAAGGCTATTGAATAGGTTTTGGCTTTCTGTGATTGATTGTCTTACCAGGGATTTTTGTTGTTCGATATTGGTTACTATTTGGGCAAATTTGTTTTGGAGGTCTAGTGGGGGAACATATATTTTAATATTGCCAAGTTCTTTTGCATTGATATTAGCCATACCTATAATATTCTTTGCCATTGATTTTAAAAGAGCTTTTCCATATTTGGAATTCAAAAAAGCAGAAATGAATTCACTATTAGTTCTTTCATTTGGTGTTAATTTCACTAAATATCCTGCATACGCCATCGGATATTCATTCCTATACGCTGCTGATTTACCTACTAATTCTTTGCTGTTTGTTCTATTGAAAAGCATTTCACCCTTATGAACTAAATACTTTTCTTTATCAGCACTAGATAAATTAATGTATTTCAAATCACCAAAATCCCATTCGCCGTTATAAGTTATATTGTTCATACGCAAAATTGCATATTCTAATATTTCAGTAGTGGCTTTCTCACTAGTACCATATTGTATTTTCTTTGCCAAATCTTTGATCTTTGCTAATTTCCACCCCTTTTCATTGGTAACCGGATCACCAAACATATCATAAAAAGTTGCTTTAATCAAATTATCAAGTTCTTCAATCTGTTTTTTTTGACAATCTATTATTTCCTTTGTCTTATCTAAGGTGTCCGCAATATGCTTTTGAATGTCAAGGGGTGGTAATATCATAATTAATTCTTTTAATGCAGTTACCGTAAAACTAGCCTGATTAACAGATTTCTTTGTTATATTAGGAATTTGTCTTCTAAAAAATGAAGAATTTAAAAAATAGAATACATACTTATATCTAACCTTTTGTTGTTTTAGTCTCAAACAAAGCAAATTCATACCATGTATTATAGTCTCTTCATTCCTATTNNATTCCTATTTTCATAATAAGCAACTTTTCCTAAGTGTTTTTCGCTATTAATATGTGACATTAGAATATCACCTGAATTTAATACATACTCCTTATATTTTCCCAATTCCCCAATTCCAGCATATCCCATTTTGTTCCGATCAACTATACAGTTTGAGATAGTTTCAATACGTGTAATAGGATATCCATTTCTATTTTTACCTTGCTTAATGCTCGCACCATTTCTGATAAATTCGCATACTTCCCCCAACTTAACCAGCTTCCACTTACTCATTCTCCAACAGCCCCCTCAGTTCCTCCATCTTGCTGCCTAAATCAATAGCCAATTCATCAAGGCGAGCCATTATAACCTCTGGGGGATCATATTCTACCTGCTCATATTCAATCTCTTTATATCGGTTAATGGATAAATCATAGTCATTGCTCTTGATTTCTTCCTTATCAACAAGAAAGCTCTGCTCTGTTCTCTTTCTGTCTGCTTCATCCTTAAGGTTATGGAATCTGGCAACAATATCCGATATATCCCCGTCATTGCCCAAATCATTTCTCTTATCATCCAAGGAAAATCCGTCAGACTTCATATCATAGAACCATACCTTATCCGTTCCCCCTGCATTGGTCTTTGAAAATACCAATACTGCAGTAGAAACTCCCGCATATGGCTTAAATACACCGCTGGGCATAGAGATAATTGCTTGCAGGTTCTGATTCTCAACCAGCTCCTGCCTTAGTGCTTTGTGTGCCTTTGTTGTGCCGAATAATACTCCATCCGGAACAATACAGGCACATCTTCCGCCAATGTTGAGCATACGGATGAACAGGGCAACAAATAGCAATTCAGTCTTTTTAGTATTGCAGACTGCTTTCAGATTATCATGTATGCTCTCTTCATCTATCGTACCTGTAAAGGGTGGATTTGCCAAAATAACGTCATAGACATCAGAAATATCATTTCGCTTTGAAACACTGTCTGCATAGTTAATATGTGGATTTGTAATGGAGTGCAGCATAAGATTCATTGCAGACAATCGAAGCATGGTCCTATCCGTATCAAATCCAGTAAAAGCATCTCCCTCAAACCTTTGCCACTGCTCTGCCGTCATGTGGCTTTCATACTTCTGCCTGATATATTCAGCAGAGGAAACCAAAAAGCCTGCAGTTCCGCAAGCCGGATCACAGATCCTATCATCGGGTGTAGGTGCTAATAATTTAACCATCATATCACGAATATGCTTAGGAGTTCTGAATTGTCCGTTCTGACCAGCAACAGACAATTTACCTAGCATATATTCATACAAATCTCCCTGCATATCATGATCCTTGATATCATGCTCATACAACTCATCCAAACCGGTAATGATTTTCTGCAATACCTGAGGTGTTGGAATAAGGAACATGGCATCTCCCATATATCTTGAAAAGGCAGAGGATTCGTTATTATTCATGGTTTTTATGAAAGGGAATACCCTTTGTCCGATTATCTCGTATATTTCCCTTGCATCCTTATCCTTAAATTTGGACCAGCGCATTGCCTGTCCTCCGTCTGTCTGAGGGAAAACCTTTTTAGCGGCCTCTAGGCCCAGCGCTTCAAGGCTTTCATTTTCAATTTCTTTTTCATCCAATGAGCGGATGAACATCAAATAGGTCAGCTGCTCAATTACTGTAAGAGGCTGAGTAATTCCTCCCGCCCATATATCAGTCCATATCTTGTCAATTTTANNTCATTTGCCGTATCTCCTCTTGTCTGTGTTTTGTTTATAATGCCGTTATCAAATATTTGTTTTTTAAACAGGAGCCATTTTCCAATATTATATCATAAAAATATAAAAAACTTATATTGATAAACCTCAAAGCTATTGCAATACTAAGGAATACCTGATATGCAGAGGCTAAAACAGTTTTATGTTCTTGCCCTTTAAGCAAGAGTACTCTCCAGGCTTAATCAATATGTCGTTTTCTGCCAGCAATTTTTCTAGCTGATAAGGTTTAAGGTGTCAGGTGCGTAGAGGTTATTAGATTACTAAAATTAATAGATGCAATAACCTAATAACCTCTGAGCCTGGCATTTATTTCACTTATTTCGCTTATTTCAAATAATTGGGACGTCAGTTCTTATATCCCATACAGCCATTGGAAAGCCAGATGATGTATTAGTCTATATACTTTTTGGGTTAAGGCTGTTTTGGCAAGCTAGAGTGTATCCTTTCGTTCTAATTTACCAACAGCAGAAATATAAACAACATATTCATCCTGTCCATCTAAAAGAAGCAGCTCATCAAAAGCCTTTTGGACATATGCTCCAATCGCACAAGTGCCACATCCGATGCCCTCACATGCCAGATATAAATTTTGACATACATGCCCTATATCTATCAGCATTAATCGATGTGCCTCACAGTGATATCGCCATTCCCCTCGATATGGAATACAAGACCATAAAAATATAACAGGTGCTCGTCCAAACCACTTGGCTTCATCTTGATAATTCTCACCTCCGTAAGCATAGGCAAGCTTATCCTGCAGGTCATCAACAGAATTCCAAAATGCAAGCTTATGCTCTAAGGGCAAATAAATATAGATGCCTTTTTCCAAGCCTGTTACATTATTAACTGCAAGATATGTTTCATAGGTATGCCTGCCGCCTGCAGAAGGAACCGGACGCAGAGTTATATGCCCTGTGTTTTTATATGCTGGTATAATTCTTTGCACACCTTGAGTCGACCATAGCAAAACGGATAGCTCTTCCAATGTAATTGGACCATCTGTATAATTCCGCCTGCTTCTGCGGTTATCAAGGCAAGAGTACAAGTCACTATTCTGAATTATATTTTTATCTACGGCTGGAAGCTCAATAATTTTTAAATTGTTGTCAATTGTTTTTCCAAGGGGTGGCGGCGGCATGCCGCGTTCTTGATCAGAGACAAACTCTCGTTCAGGAAGATCAAATCCGCATTTCATAAAAGTCCGGTTATCGTTAAAAGAATCCATGCTCTATCCTCCTCGATAATATATTGCCTGATAGGCAGATAATGATTTTAAATTCGACATTCACTTTCTATTCCCTTCTATTATCAGGGCTTCCTGAAGCAAGTAGAACTACAAGCAGGCAAATTTACAAGATTCTATGCACCCCTCATAGTTATGAAAGAAGAAATTGGTATCCAGCTATTATTTAGCTTATACATAAGAACAAAATAGACCAGATAGAAACCATCTATCCGGTCTATTTTATCTAATTATTTATTATCAGGCTTATATATTTTACCATCATTAATAACAATAAAATCATAGATAATGTCACTTACTTTATATAATTGATCATAGTTAATTATATGTAATGTATCTTCTTCAGTATGAATACTGGTAGTATTATTTTCACCGAACACATCCTTCTGACCTACTGTTATTCCGCAGAAGCCTTGGTTATTAAATATAACATGATCGCTTGCTCCATAGNNTCTAACACCTCATAGTTATTTTTTGAGAAGCACTTCATCAAATCTTCTATTAATTCCTTATTTTGCTCCTTATCCCCATTTAAGCAAATCATGCCTCCATCTTTTTTCCCAATAGTATCAATATTTATATCATAAATCTCATCATATTCACTTTTCAGTTCATTTAATAAATCATCAAGATTTGTAAGCATAGAATCTTCTCCATTTGAAGCACATATAAGAATATCCATATTAAAAGGCTTCTTCTCAGACTGTTTCTTAAGCTTTTCGGCTATGTCAATGATAGTGGAAGTTCCTGCTGCATTATCTACTGCACCATAAAAAATAGTTTTACCTGCCCATCCTGAATGATCCATATGAGCTGATAATACTAAAAGCTTCTCATGATCTTTACCGGATATTTTTCCTATAGGCTGCTTTATGTCAACTTCATCTGATATATGTTTTGTTATAAGCTTAACTTCTTTTACTTTCTCGCTTAATAATGTATTATAAAGCTTTTCTGAAATTTCTATATTAGGTGTCCCCTTGGGTCTGACAATAGCAGCTTTAAAAAAGGAATTCGTCTTTTGAAATACAGCTTGGCATTTATTATTATAATCAAATGATTTATCATCTTCTCCTATTACCATTATCTTTTTGTCCATATCTTGATCATTTTTATCAAATGTTATAGGAGCCGAAATATCTACTTTTTTAATAGCTATTTTATCGCAAAAATCTTTACCGTATTCATACTGTTTTGTGTTACCATTCTGAAATATAACTTCAAGGCAGTGAATTTGTTTTTCCGGATCATAAACAGTTTGCTTGCATACGTGATGATAGTCTTCATCAAATGCTTCTAAGCCAATTTCTGAAAATCTATCGGTTACATAATCTATAGCCTTTTCATTCCCTTCTGTTCCAACAAGCCTGCCCATAAATTCTTTTGATGTAAGTATTTTCATATCACGCTCAATTGAGCTCTTGTCAGCATATGTAATACCCGTAAAGCTGCTCACTATAAGAATGGAACATAACAATATAGAGATAAATGTCTTCCTTTTCATTATAAAGCCTCCTATAATATTTATATTTCTAATATTCTCCAAATACACTATAATCCCTCTTTATTATGTAATATTGTCATTTTACTCTATATTAAGATGAATTTATGTTATGTACCATAAATCGCCAATAATACACCTTTATTAATATTCTTATTGACATATATATAATAAAGTAGTATGATTTCAATCAAATATAAAAAGCAAGGAAGGGAAGAGTACGCTTTTAGCGAGCTCATAAGCGAGTCAGGGATGGTGAAAGCCTGACAGCAAGCATAGGCCGAAGGACATCCCGGAGCTGGTTATCTGAAACAAAAAGTAGGATAGCTCGGAATTCCGCCGTTAGCAGGAGCAAAGAGAACCGATAGAATGGTTAAGCAGGATGGTACCGTGGGATATATGTCTCACTCCTTTATGGAGTGGGATTTTTTATTTACCGCTTTATGTATTTACCTGCTCATCAATCTATTTTGGTCAATATGGGTGGCACCGCGGAATTGATCCGCCCCTTAGCAGTTCATGTTAAGGGGCTTTTTATTTTATTGAAATTATTCTGGCCGGATTAATTTATATATGAATGTGCAAAATCAGGAGGGAAATAAAATGAATCGAACATTAATAAAGGGCTTAAATTCAAAGATTGGAGAAACCGTAAAGCTTCAAGGATGGGTGCACAGGCTGAGGAAGCTGGGCAAAATAGCATTTCTGATCCTGAGGGAGCATTCCGGCCTGGTCCAATGCGTAGTAAATACAAGGGAAGTAGATATAAAGGGCTTAAGGCTTGAATCCGTGGTTGAAATTACAGGCACCGTTGNNGGCGGAGAACATTCGGCTTATCAGCGAGGTCAAAGAGGAGCTTCCCTTTGAAATCAATAAAAAGGATATTGAAGTAAACCTTGATACTATCTTGAATCATAGGGTGCTGAGCTTGAGGCATCAGTCGCTCAATAGTATCTTTAAAATACAGGCCTGCTTGACTCAAGGCTTTATTGAGTTTCTCAAAGTTGAAGGCTTTACGCAAATTTTCACACCGAAGATTGTATCCGAAGGTGCAGAAGGAGGCACCGAGCTTTTTGAGCTGAAATACTTTGAGAAAAAGGCATACCTTGCTCAAAGCCCTCAATTCTATAAGCAGATGATGGTGGGGGCAGGCTATGAAAGGGTATTTGAGACAGCCCATGTCTATAGGGCTGAAAAGCATAATACAAACAGGCACCTGAATGAATATGTAAGCCTGGACCTGGAGATGGGTTTCATCGAGGATGAAAAGGATATAATGATGCTTGAAACCAGGCTGCTGAAAAGTATGCTGCATAAGCTTAAGAATGAGTGTGCCGATGAGCTGAATATCCTGGGAGCAAAACTCCCTGAAATCGGTGAGGAAATAACGTCCATACCGTTGCCGGAAGCGATTAAAATATTGAATAACAAATATGGTAAAGAGCTGGATATAGACATCGACCCCGAAGGTGAAAAGCTTATTTATGAGCATGTAAAGAAGGAATATGGAAGCGAATTCGTATTCCTGACCCATTATCCCATGGAAAAGAGGCCCATGTATACCATGCCCGCAGATGACGGCCTTACTCACAGCTTTGACCTTATATTCAGAGGCCTTGAGATAACTACAGGAGGACAAAGGATCCATAATTTCGATATGCTGAAAAAGAGTATTGAAAGCAAAGGGTTAAATTCTGAGAAGTTCCGCGACTACCTGGAGGTTTTCAAATATGGCATGCCTCCTCACGGGGGATTGGCTATCGGGCTCGAGCGTTTGACGGCTCAGATTATCGGCCTCGGCAATGTGAGAGAAGCCGCTTTGTTCCCGAGGGACAGGGATAGAATAACACCATAAAGGCTTTTATGATGAGATTGAAATAATCATTATCATAATAAGAAGGCTGTTTGGCATCATATGATATGCCGAGCAGCCTTTTTATATATTTTCCCCTGTATTCTGTTGGCAACAATTTTTTTACTCAGGCTTAATCACCTTTATTGCCGTCTATTTTTAAGCTGCCGGTAAATGATCATAAGGGTTTGCTTATGCAAATAATCCAGCTGCATGTCATATAGATAGGATGTATCTTCAATACAAGAGGTAAAATCTACCGTCGTATCTAATAGCTGCATAAAGGTATAGCTTGGAACATAAAAACAGCCGTCAATATATTCCGGCGCGGTGCCGTCAAGCGTAACCTTTCCAACGACAATATCAGTATTGTTCGCATTGTAGGTAATGATCTGCCCATTGATTTTTACTGTTCGGCTTATTAGGAAGCGTCATCTCAATTAGCTGGGAGTTCAAAGCGGGCTGCAAATATGTTTTTCGGATAGCCGGACGGTTTTTTAGCCCCATGCGCTTCATGATTTCGCCAGCCGATAGCTCATCATTGCCCAGTTTATCTAAGAATAGCTGAATATACGGGTTGATTCTTTCAGTAGGCATTTGATCGCCTTCAATCTCTATAAGGGTGTCGAGAATTGCTTGCAGCAAAAACTCTATAAACGGCGTGGCATTTGCAATCCTGTCCGCTTCACTAAGAGCAGCATAATAAACAT
>DPSW01000340.1 GCA_003527145.1 Clostridiaceae bacterium
AAAAAGAGCAGTTATATAGGAAGCGCTCAAAGATATTATCACTATCAAAGGTACGCTTATAACATACTCCCCGGCTACCGAGTTCAGCATCAGCAAAGGTATAAATGCAGCAACTGTGGTCAAGGTGGAGGTAAAAACAGGCACTGCCACCTCTCTCACACCGCCTACACAAGCATCCATCCTGTCATCGCCCCTGTCCAGCCTGACCTGGATTGCGTCGCTGGTGACTATGGCATTATCCACCAGCATCCCCAAAGCGATTATGAGAGCAGATATGGATATCTGGTGGATCTTTATTCCCAGGAGGCTCATGATAACAAAGGTTGCCATGATAGATAGCGGTATGGCTGTGGATACAACTATGGCGTTTTTAAGTCCCATTCCCGCAAACACCACAATTATTACAAAGATCATGCCCTCGATCAGATTCAGTATAAAGTCATNNGTAGCCTTTGCCACATCCTCAGGTTGAAAGAGGATCTTATCCAAAACCAAATCCTCAGGAAGCTTTTCCATAAGCTTTGTCATAGTTTTTTCAACCTTTTTGCCCACTTCAACTATATTTTTGTTTTTTACAAAGTATCCGGTCAGAAGCACTGAGTTTTTGCCATTATATTTTACTTTATAGTTGGAATCCTCCAACCCCATTTCAACCCGGGCTATGTCCTTGAGTCTGACGGATATCCCGCTTTCGGGTGAGACATATACTACGGTATTTTTTATATCCTCTATATCCTCATACCGGCTTGAAACCATGACATTTATTGTGCTGCTCCCCTCTATGGCACCAGAAGGTATTTCAACATTAGAAGCTTTTATTATATTGACAAGGTCCTGCAGCGAAAGCATATATTGGTTGAGCTTCGATATGTCTGCAACCACCTTTACTTCTTTCTTCTGCACCCCATCTATATCAAATCTGGATACTCCTTCTATCTTCATCAGTTCGCTTTTCAAGCCCTCTGCGAAAAACTCCAGCTCTTCGTAGCTGTACTTTTCCCCCGACAGGCTTATTATCATTCCTGCGGTATCTGCCAGGTCAGTCTCGATATCGATCTTGCCGCAATCCTTGGGAAGCTCATTTTGCAGATCATCCATCTTCTCCCTCAGGGCTGCCCAGGCTTTGTCAATATCCGCACCATTTCTCAGCCTCATTATTACAATGCTGGCACTATTGCGGGAGTATGATTGGGAATAATCATAGCCCTCTATCTCAACCAATTTATCTTCTATCGTTTTGGTCACCAGCTTTTCTACTATTTCAGGGGAAGCCCCCGGGTATATGGCTGTCATCATGGCAAAAGGAGGCGTGATGTCCGGATCTTCCTGCTTTGGTATCATGAAATAGTTGTAGAGGCCAAATATCATTACAGCGGCTGCCATAACGAAGGTTATCTTCTTATTGCGTATGGCAGCAGCAATAGCTTTCATCATCGTTCCATCCCCCTTAGTCATCGGATGATTTCTATCTTATCCCCGTGACTTATGCTCTTGATCCCTTCAAGTATCAACATTTCTCCCTTATTGAGCCCTGTGACTTCCACCATGTCCCCCTGTACCTTGCCTATCTTGATCTCCTTTTTTTGGGCTATTCCATTATCCGATAAATATACATAATCGTAGTCCCCCCTCAATACGCTGTTTAGGGGTATCATAACCGCATTATACTCTCCTGCGGGGACAGAGACCTTTACCACTGATCCTGCAGGCAGGTCTGCGTTTTCCAGCACTGCTTCCGCATTATAGGTCTGGGTTTCCATATCCATTATTTTTGATATGTTCTTTATTTTCCCGTCATATAGGGCCCCTTTTGACTCAATAGTGATCCTATCTCCCAGTTTCACCTCTGCAGCATCCTCTTGCGTCAATCCGAAGCTCACTATACTGTCGGCGCTGCCCAGTATCACAACTGGATAGCCGGCAGCTANNGTTCGCCTTGCTCCGACAGCACTTCCATGACATAGCCATCCATGTCGGCTTTCAAATCAGCATCCGCTAATGCGCTTTGTTTGTATCTAAGGTCAGTATCAGCCTGGTCCAGCTGGGATTTGAGAGCTTGCTTATCTTCCTCCCTGGCACCCTTCTCAGCCTGCTGGAGCATGGTCTTTGCACCTATGTATTCCTGCTCCCTGATGCTGAGCTCCAGCTCCGCCTTATCTAAATCCTGCTTTGACATGCCTCCCCCTTCGTTNNAGGCTGTCCCGGGCAAATTCATAGGCTTTTTGCGCCTTTACTACATTTGCGGAAGCCAAATCAATATCCTCCGCAGTAGCTCCATTCAAAGCCTTTGAATATTGGGCCTCTGCACCCGCCTTAGCAGCCCGTGCAGCTTCCACGGCAAAGCTAAGATCCTTAGTGTCCAAAAGAGCTATAGTTTCTCCTTTTTTTACTTTTTGTCCTTGCTCTGCCTTGATGGCCGCTATTTTTCCGGAAGCTTTGAAGCTAAGCTTTTTTACTGTCTCGGGCTTTACAGTTCCTATATAGTGGAGCTCCTTCGTACTTGCTGTTTCCTTTACCTCAATAGCTCTAACAGGTTTCTTTATATCTTCCTCAGCATTTTTAGGAGCTGTCCCCTTGCATCCTGTAAGCGTCAAGACCAGTATGACCGCTCCCAGCAGTAACATTTTATTTTTCATCCGCATGACCCCCGATTATTAGCAGTATTTAAACGCTTGTTTTAAATATATGTTTTAATTTTAGCATTGATGAAGATGCTAATCAATAAAATTTATGGAAAGTTGCAAAAATATTGTGATAAGCTGAAAAATTATTCTTCCCGATGCTGATATGAGAAAAGATTATGCCAGGACAGTATCGATAAGAAGCTTCATATAATCCTCCAGATCCTCCTTGCTCCGGAGACATATCACGGAATGCTCGTGAGAGAAGCTATCTTCCACCAGCCTGTTTATAACGGGGCCTAAAATTCCCGAGAAGATCTGAAGATATTTGAGGTTCAGCAGCTTTTCATCATCTGATTTTATGATGGCTCCGATAATTCCTCTTATCATGGCCTGCAGCTCTTTGTTGAGATATATCTTCTGGATCAATGCCGGTTTGTAGCTCCTATCCTCTGTCGCAAGATTCACTATCAAGCCAATGAGAGCAGGGTATTGAGCTATAAAGCCTGCCATGCTTTTGGCCCAGTCCAATATCTTGTCATAGGGTGATAGCTCCTGGGAGGTCAGTATGTTATATTGGATATTATATAGAGAGGTAGAGTAATGATATTCTACTTCCTTCAGAAGATTATTTTTATTTCCGAAGTAATAATTTATAGAGGCCACATTGACCCCTGCTATCTCCGTAAGCTCCCTTATCGTGACATCGCCTTTCAATCCGACCATATCTATGGCAGACTCTAATATTTTGCTTCTTGTATCCGACTCCATATTGCTCATAATAAAACCTCTTTTGATATATCTTTTAGTTTTATTCTACCATTGCTTTTTAATATTGTAAAACGGTGTCTTTTGACGCATTATATCCCGCTGCATACCCCGATGACCAGGCCCACTGCAGGTTAAAACCTCCGCAATCCCCGTCGATGTCCATTATTTCCCCGGAAAAATAGAGGCCGGGCTGGAGCCTGGACTCCATAGTCTTAGGATCGATGTCAGAGACATCTATCCCTCCTGCAGTCACCTGGGCTTCACTCCAGGATTGGGTGCCGGAAATAGGTATGACCCATCTCTTCAGCTTATGAGCTGCTGCTTTCACCTGCTCCCTGGATATATCCCCGCAAGGCATCGAAAGAGCGGCCACTCCCGCTTCCTTAAGAAGTATATTTATAAATCTTTTATTGATCAAGCCTATAAAGCTGAAATCAAAGGGCTTCGCCTGCCTGAGGGATGTCCTTCTTTCCAGCAATGATTCAAGGGCATCGAGAGCCATATGGGGAAACAGATCCAGTATGATATTGACTTTTTTGCCGTTTCTGAGCTGTTCTCCTGTGCACCGGCTCAGCTGGATCACCGGAGGCCCGGATACCCCATAATCCGTGAAGAGGATTTCTCCTCTTTCACGCCTAAGTATCCTGCCCTCAGATTCAACAGCCGCTTCACCGGTAATCTTTGCACCGGATAAAGCCTTAAGGTATGGGGCCTCCAATTTAAGCTTCACCAATGCGGGAAACGGCTCAACTATCCTATGACCGAAGGTCTTGGCCAAAGCATAGCCGCTTCCGTTGGAACCCAAGCCCGGATTGGCCTTGCCCCCGGCAGCCAGGATCACTTTATCGGCCCTGATTGCATCTTTATCCTTTAATTTTAAATTAAAGCCTTTTTTACCATGGCTTATAACCTCTGCCCTGGCATCGCAGATTTCTTGGACCCCCAGGCTTTCCATCTCATATCTCAGCACATCCAGCACGGAGGAAGCCTGGCCTGAAGCCGGAAATACCTTTCCCCCGTCTTCCTCTACACAGTATATCCCCAGATCCTCAAAAAAGCCCATGGCCGCCCTTTGATCAAACTGAGCCAAGGCGGCATAGGCAAAGGCTCTCTTGCTGCCGTGAAAGCTCTCTATATCCATATAAATATTGGTCAGATTGCATCTCCCGTTACCCGTAGCCAATAATTTTTTCCCCACTCTGGGAAGCTGCTCTACTACTGAAACATGAGCACCATTTCTCGCGGCCACGATAGCCGCCAGCATCCCCGATGCTCCGCCGCCTACTACAACTATTCTCAATTTATTCATCACCCGTCAGTCTATATTATCCATATTATTATATCACGGTTTTGATCTTTTGAGCCCCTCGACCTGGACAGCCAGCATCAAGCAGGCTTTCACCGGTTCGCCGTCTATCAGCACGATGCAGGCACCGCATCCGTTTCCTTTCTCCTGACGGATGTTCCTATGTTGCTTTGAAAACTTTACGCAGTAGCTAGGGAGGGCAAAAAAATATTACTGCATGAAATACTATCCTTTCATGCAGTAATATATAAATCTCAAACTGCCTTCTTGCTGCGGCAGCAGTCTACGACTTCATAGATTCCCTCTTTATATTCCACAGGTATGGTATAACCTTCCTTTACTGCTTTGATGAAGCTTCTTTCGTCCTTAACCCAGTCCGGCATCTTGGTGGCGAACTTGCCTATCTGCTTCCTATGGTGGGCATCACTGCCCCCTAAAGCTGAGACCCCAAGCTCTATAGCCAGCTCAAAGGCCTTGTTGTTGTGATGCCATGGGGTG
>DPSW01000480.1:0-269 GCA_003527145.1 Clostridiaceae bacterium
TGAATCTTATGAAAGAAATTCAAGAGGAGACTAAAATAACATATTTGTTTATTGCCCATGACCTTTCTATGGTTAAGTATATTTCCGATAGAATAGGAGTGTTGCATTTAGGGCATTTGGTTGAGACCGTAACTAAAAATGAGATTTTTAATAACCCTATTCATCCATATACAAAGTCGTTGCTGTCTGCGATACCGGAACCTAATCCAATAGCGGTGAGAAATAGTGTTTCTATGCACTATGATTATGCCGCAAGCGGCATAGATTAT
>DPSW01000480.1:289-3919 GCA_003527145.1 Clostridiaceae bacterium
CGGAAGAAGAATTTAAAAAATGGAAATAACGGGGCACCGGTGACGATTATTTGGCAGGGAGACGTTTAGTTGGTTATTTGCCAAAACGTCCCCCTGCATCTTGGCAAGGAGGCGGTTTAGTTAAATCTTAAGCCCTGAGACTATATTGGCCAGTCTATCTGAGCTGTTTTTTGCCTTAAGGGCACCCTTCATTACATCTTGTGACTTTTCAGCAATGGCTGCGGATTTTTCCGCTATATTTTCTATTCCAACAGCTCCCTGGTTGGTAGCAGAGGTTACTTCGCCTATGGCCTGCGCCATATTATGTATTGAAGCCATGAGCTCTTCTGCTGTAGAGCTGAAATCCGTTATCATATCATCTATATTTTTTACATCAATATTATAATCCTCTGTAGCCTTCAGCATAGCTTTATAATCTTTTTCTACGTCGTGGGCCATAAAGCTCAAGAGCTCGTTGGAGCTTGAAGCCAGATTATCAACGGAGGATACTACCGCATGGGTTATGTTTTGTATTTCTGTTGCAGTGCTTTTCGAGTCCTCGGCGAGCTTTCTTATCTCGTCTGCTACAACTGCAAAGCCCTTCCCCGCTTCTCCTGCTCTTGCGGCTTCTATTGCTGCGTTTAGAGCAAGCAGGTTCGTTTGGGATGTAATTTGAAGTATGGCATCAGTCAAAGAATTTATTTTTTCTACGGCTTTAGATTCGGTTAAAGCTGCTTCAAGCTTGTTTTTCGCCTCATTGAATTTTTTAATAGCATTTTCGTGGGATGCTAAAAAGCTGTTTCTCATTTGGCCTGTACGATTGCTTATATCATTAGCTGTAAGGGCTCCCTCCTGAGATTTAGAAGCAATATTGTCAACAGCCCTTTCTATTTCTACTGAGGAAGCACTCATCTCTTCTGAAGAAGCAGAGGTTTCTTCCATACTTGCTGATAACTCCTCCGTGGTGGCGGATATATCTTCAATATCTGCATTAAGCTGTTGAATGTATATGCCTGCTTCGTCAACAGCCATATTTGCATTGGCTGATTCTAGTTTTACATTTTCTACGATGCTTCGCAGATTATGTTGCATTATTTTTAGGGATCTTATGAGTATCCCTGTTTCATCTTTAGATTTAGCATACTTTTCAGCTATGACAGGTGTTAAATCGCCGGTAGAAAGTATTTCAAGATGCTGGGCTGCTGCTTTTATTGGTTTGCTTATGCTTCCTGCAACTATATATCCTGTGGCAATTGCTACTATTAGAAAGAGTAAAGAAGTTGCAAGTGTATTTCTTTTCAGGTCGTCCAGGCCGGCCAGCACTTCTGGTTTAGGGGCGGCTACTGCAAGAGACCATCCGGTTCCTTCAACGGGTGCGAAGCCCAGATACTTTATCTCCCCTCTCAATTCATATTCTCCTGCGCCGGTCTCACCTGCTATCATGCGCTTGTGCAGCTCTGCCAGGGGTCCCAAAGCAGGGTCGGATTTGAGATTTTCGAAGGTATTATTGCGGTTTAAAACCAAGGATTCGTCCTGATGAGCAATATTATAATCCAGCTCATCAATCATGAAGGCTGCACCGGACTTCCCAAAGGTTATCGATTTAGTTATTCCACTCAAACTGTTCCCGTCTGCTACGGCCACCATAACGCCTAAAATAGTAGAAGCTTTCTTTATAGGCACAGCATAGAAGAGCTCAACAGATTTTCCATCGGCGCTTACAATAGGTGAAGTTACCACTCTGCTGCCGCCGATTGCCTTTTTAAAGTAATCTGTATTGCTGATCCCCAAGGTAGAACCGTCATTATAGTATATTTTGCCGTCTATACCTGCGATGCCTATTCTAAGATACTCATTCCTTGTGGCTTCTCTGTCCAGGACTGCTTTTTTTTCTTCCCAAGAAATGCTTTGATCCATAATTATATCATTGGATGCTATTATTTCCAGAGAGGTCAAGAGCCCGTCAATTTTGTTTTCCACTATTCCGGCAGCCTGAGTAGCCAGCTGCGGCAGAGTCTCGTTCACCTTTTCAATTAGGGCTTTTGATGAAGAAGAATATGATGCCAATCCAAGACCTAAACATACCACTAAGAGAAGTAAACCGAGAATAACCACAATTTTTGCTTTTAAGCTTTTCATTTAATACACCTCCATTCATTATGTGACAAAAATAGACAAATTTTGCACACATCTTATTTTATCATTACGATTTTAAACTTTGAAGGTAAAAAATGCAAATTTCCAAATAATTTAGCGAAAATTATTGAAATATATTTCATTGTGTCGAATAACCTGCCAGGTACGGTTCCCGATGGCTCATTTTCTCGCACATAAACGCCTTTCGCATATATTTGCTTTTTTGTTTTTATATGATAGAATCTGGGTAGGAGTGGAAATATTATGCGGTATGATAAGGGGGTTATTTAAAATTGAGGCCAATGATCGGATTGACCACATTTATTGAATCAAAGGGGACATCCAGGTACAGTTCTTTGTGCTGTACGTATATCGATGCAATAATCCGGGCGGGGGGAATTCCTGTATTGATTCCCATAACGGAGGATAAAGAATGCCTGCTCAAGTATATAGATGCCATAGACGGCATAATATTTACAGGCGGAGAGGATGTGTCGCCTTTATATTTCGGTGAAAATCCCATAAAAGAAATCGGCTCCATATCCTGTGAGAGAGATGCCTGTGAGATGTTCCTGTTTAAAGAGGCCTATGATCTGGACATGCCTATTCTGGGCATATGCAGAGGATCTCAGATGATCAATGTCGCTTTAGGCGGCAGCCTCTATCAGGATATCAATGCACAGGTCAAGGACTCTTTGGGGCATAGTCCTGAATGCGGTCCCAGCGATCAGGTTTATCATATGGTAAAGATAGAAAAGGATAGCAAGCTTTATAACATATTTGAAAATGATACAATTGCCATAAATTCCTTTCATCATCAATCGGTAAAGGAGCTCGGCAAAGGCTTGAAAGCTGCGGCCTTTTCCTATGACGGCATAATCGAGGCCACGGAATCCGCGGAGAAAGCCTTTGTCGTAGGAGTTCAATGGCATCCGGAAGCCCTGGCACCAAAACATCCCATATTCATGAAGCTTTTTGAAGAATTTATAAGTCAATGCAGATAGAAACAGGCCGTCGGAGACGCGTAAAGCTGACCCGACGGCTTTATTCCTGTCAATTTTACATTATTATTACAAATATCCTTCTTAGCGTTTTTTATGCTTTGTTCCACATAGTATAAATTGAGTGGAAAATCATAGAAGAAGATAAGGAGGATTTTTATGAGAAAGTTGCTTGCTTTCTTATTAGCCTTTACCATAGCCTTTTCTGCAGCGGGTTATATGGACAGCTATGCTGCAGCATCAGTGAGTGCTGAAGTAAACGTCCTTGTGGATATTGGTATGTTGGTAGGGGACGGAAATGGGGTAACCAGGGAGTACACACAAAAAGAGATGACAAGGCTTACGGCGGCAATATCCATATTAAAGCTGAGAGGGCTGTATGATGATGCTGTTGATTACGAAGGCTACGCTAATTTTGCGGATAGTGATGAAGTAAAATGGGCAGAAGGAAAGAATATAATGGCTTATTTGAAGGCCAATCCGAACTTGGGGTTCATCGGAGATGAGAGGGGGC
>DPSW01000070.1 GCA_003527145.1 Clostridiaceae bacterium
TATTGCACAATTGAGCCATGTATTATTTCATTAACTGATTTATACTGCCTTCGGATGTTAACTTTTCAAGATTTTCGAATATCTTCTCTTCGTCCCAGTTCCACCATTGAAGCTTTAGTAAGAACTCAACTTTTTCATCACTGAATCTTTTCTTAATAAATTTAGCTGGATTACCACCATATATTGCATAAGGCTCAATATTTTTTGTTACAGTTGAGTTAGCAGCAATAATAGCACCATCACCAACTTTAACACCCGGCATGATAGTAACATTTTGGCCTATCCAGACATCATTGCCGATCACTGTGTCCCCCTTGAAAGGCAGCTGTTCTATTGTGGGGGTAACCTTTTCCCAACCACAGCCAAAGATGTTAAACGGATAGGTTGTAATTCCATCCATTCTGTGGTTTGCCCCATTCATAATAAACTTAACACCCTCTGCAATTGCACAGAACTTGCCTATAATGAGCTTATCCCCCAGGAATTCGTAGTGGTGCTCTATGTTATCATAAAATTTCTCTGGACATTTTTTATTATCGCTATAATAAGTATAATCTCCAATCTCAATATTGGGTCTTTTAGGTAGATTGCTTATATAGCAAACCGTCTTTA
This sequence comes from Clostridiaceae bacterium, assembly GCA_003527145.1. GTDB lineage: Bacteria > Bacillota > Clostridia > Lutisporales > Lutisporaceae > Lutispora. Next base: position 613 of record DPSW01000070.1, read on the forward strand.
TATTTTCATTCGGATAAAGTTTTTTCTTATCTGGTCCAGCCATAGAATGCTTCCTCCTTTTTCATCTCTTACATATTTTATCGGATTAAGTTCAATCTCTTATCTTTGATTTCATAAATCACATCAGCCGCAATATCAAGCAGCCGTTTGTCATGGGTGATAAAAACTATAGTTCCAGCATATCCTTTCATCAGCATTTCCAAAGCCTCTAAACTTGGCAGGTCAAGGAAATTGCTCGGTTCGTCCATTAACAAGATATTATACCTATCCATAAGCATTTTTGCCAGCAGCAATTTAATAATTTCACCGCCGCTTAAAACAGATAACCTTTTTCCAATATCATTTTGCACAAAACCCATGGAGGCAAGTACTGAACGGATTTCTGACACATTGTAATCACAATCCTCCTCCATAAATTCCATGACCTCCTTATTACGGTTGTACTTATAACCATTTTGGGCAAAGTAACCTATTTCAGCCTTAGGAGAAATTGAGATACTATCTTCGCGATTTAATCTAATTTCCTAATATCGTTCACCAGCGGACAAATTGTAGCAATGCCGATAATTAACATACCTGATATTAGAAACCAGTAATTTACGCCGATTCTATCAGCAAATGCTCCTGAAAGGATTAATCCAATAGGCATGGCAAGTGATATAATGCTTCCCGTCAGAGAAAACACACGCCCCAAATATTCAGGTTTAATTTTCTCCTGAAAAAGAGCTGTTTGGACACCGCTGTAAAACGGAACTGAAAGGCCCATAATTGCACAGCAGGCTACAAATATCACAAATCCGCTTGAGGGAAGTAACCCTGAAATAGTCAAACTGACTCCCATCATAAAAATAGATGCCGTTATTAATGTAATTCGCTTTTTAAAGCTGCCGAACTGTCCCAGTAGCAAACCACCTATCAGCATACCAGAGGCATAGGCAATTTCGGTAATAGAGACATGTATCGGTGTTCCATCAAAATATTCCATGGTGATTAAAGGATAAAGCGCATTGATTGGCATATAAACAAACATATATAGCGTGCCTATAAGCAGCAATGCAAATAATCCTCTGTTTTCTTTCAAAGCAATTAATCCTTCTTTCATCTCTTTTATAAAATTCCGATTCAAGCTTTGTTCGTCGATACTCAGCTTGGGAATACGTACAAACGCTAAAGTGATACATGCAATCACGGCACCTAGGACATCAACGGCTATAATCGCATTTAGTTCCCAAACAGAATATAAAAACGCCGCAGCAACTGGACTAAGAATATAGCTTATGGACTGCAGGGATTGGCTGTAGCCTGCACATTTGGTTAGCTGTTCTTCTGGTACTAAAAGAGGCATAACCGCACTTAGTGCCGGGGAATGGAAAGCTGTCCCAATGCTCCGGATAAACAATACTGCCATAACCATCCAAACTGGCAGTTCCATATATAGGGCGATCATAGCCAGTGCTGCACCACCTGCGGCAATAATTAAATCAGCGCCAATCATTATCTTTTTTCTGTCATAGCGGTCAACTAATACTCCTATCATAGGCCCAAAGACTGCATATGGCAGAAACCCAACTAACGAAGCAATTGATAGCACCATCGCTGATCCTGTTTTTTCTGTAAGATAAAAAATTATCGCCATTTGCAGGATGGCACTAGTGATAAGCGAAATTGCCTGTCCTGTCCATATCGTAAAAAAATCTCGTTTCCATTTTGAAGTTCTATTTATCATATCTGTTTTCTCCTTGCCTTTTTGTTTTTGGTTTATTTCTGTTTATAGGCAATAAAAAATGCAGACTAAAATCCACAGTGCGAGCTTTTAGTCTGCATTTTAACGTAAAAAGACATTGGCAAAAAACATATAACCTCAAATGGTTACACTTTACCCGTATCTATGTCTCAATTCGTAAAATAAGCACAACAAAAAAGCCCACCGTTGTGGATGAAATTACCGCTTTTTCATTGCCAGCTTATCTTAAACGAACAGAATACATAGATAGAATGTCCTCCTTTAATTAACTAAGTACAAATAATTTTATCATAAATAAAATAATTTTGTCAATTTCCTAGCACTGTATGATTATACAACTGCTAATCTTAATATTAGCAATATATCACAATAAATGTACAGTAGTGTTTATATACTGTATTTATCTTGATTTATTAAGCTCCGTAACTGGGGCTCTTTCTATATTTGCGGTATAGCATCGCTAGGAGGGTAAATCAAGTTTACCATACTTACTATATTGCATGCCATGTTTGCCAGCATTATATGAACTTTTGCACCTTTGAGCCTTAAGTATCTGCACCTTCTAAGCGCATGGGTCCTTACCATCGTCGCAAATCTTCTTTCTACCTTGAATCTATTGTTGCTGGCTTCTTCGAATGCTTGCGTATCATTCCTTTTCATATCTCTCAAAATCGCATCATACCTTAACGGAACTTCCAATCGCCTTCCTTTATGCAAAAGCTTCACGATACTTGTTATTTGTCTGAAGCTCGATATCAGTCTTAAGATAAAGCTGCTACATCTGTATTTATTCTATCTCAAACCTCTACAGTAGAAGGGGTTTAAGCTTACCTAAACCCCTTCTACTGAATAATTATTTTTTGCATTGCATATTTATTTAGGAACTTTCGTTTTTCGGAGATTTCACTGGCACAGTAACTCCCATAACTCTTATATACTGAAATAGCTGTGAGGGCGAATTCATTTTTATTGCGGCTCTATATTTTTAGATGAGCTTTGCCTGTTTGAGCAGTCCTCTTACTATTGTATCAAAGCTTTATTTATCCATTCGAAGAGTATCTTAGCAGCTTCTTCTCTTTTTATACTGTTTTGGGGCTTGAAGCTTCCGTCATCGTATCCGTTTATAATTTTGCTGAGACTGAAGTTCTCAATTGCTTCTTTTGCATATTGTGATATTTTATCGCTGTCTTTAAATGTTGTTTTGCCTTCGGCTTTTGCAGCTGCTTTTATTGTAAGCATGGAAATGCCTGCTTCTGTCGCCGCCCGGAAGTGAAACTGATTCAGAGCAGTTCATAAATTGCTCTGCTACGTAATAGTCTATCTTGCTAGAAAGATTGTTTTCAATATATTCCATAGCTGGGTTCATGCGCTTCTGCCAATCCATAGCCTCACCTTGTGTAAGGATTATATCAAAGAGTTGAAAGACATTCTTTGCAGTAGGTGTATTTAAATGTAAAGTACATCATGCTAATAATATTTTTTAATCTACTATCCCTAAACCAATGAACTAATTCTAATTTGTCTTCGTGACAGACTACTATTTCTTCACCCTTCAACCTTCTCTAAGCCTTCCTAAACCTTCATAAACACCCGTNNCCCGTCACTTCACATTGGCAGCTTGATTTCAGTGTTTTTCTCAAAGGGTATGCCTTGAGTAGACAAAAAAGATGCTGACAAAGCCTGGTAATCCCTTGGCTGAAGGGTGGATTTCTAAAATCCGAGCCTATATACACATTTGGAGATTTTTACTTCCAATCAGATATATTATATTTAGTCAATAATTCCCTTGACAATTTCATACCCTCATCTGTAATTGCCACCGACTTGGAGCGGTGGCTTCCCTGCCGTATATAGCCTTCTTTATCAAGTTCATTAATAATGTCAAAATCATATCCCTTCCATGCCATATCCAAATCTGACCCGAAACGACTTTGTTCATTGAATCTTGTCAAATACATAAGCAGTATGGTCAATTCTTTAGCTGCCTTCTCCGGGCTAGTTTTATCCGTCATGAAACTTCCCCTTTCTCTATTTTAATATTACAGATGTTCACTTTTATTCATGACATCACTTTCACTCCAAATTTCATTCCAAACTTGTAATAATCCCGTGTTCTATCGCATTATCATACATCTCACGGAAAGCCGCCTTTGCACCTTCCCCAAATCCTATAGACATGGAACTTATAAAGCTGTCGTAGATAATCTTGCCTTTGAATGGAAGCAAAACCGTTTCAATTTGAGCGGGCAAGCCCCGTCGCAACGTGTTTGCTACCGAATTACTTATCCCTTTTATCCCATAAAGTCTGTCTTCGCCTTGTTCATCCGAAGCGAGCATAACGGCGTATTCGGGCCGATACTCCAAAATAAAGAACATCCCTTTTTTATGTTTTGTTCTCCACAGCTTCAGAATGTCGATTTTCTCTTGCGGAAGTTCTGTTTCATTGATATATTCGTCTATCAGTTCCGGCTTTTTCCACAGTACTTCTCTGACTTTGTGCACCATCATATCGTTGACGACGTTAGGATATTCCGACTTGATTTTGGCTTTAATTACATCCATTTGTTCATTGACAAAGCCCATTAAGCCATACCACGTCTCATAGAAAAGTCTGCATTCCTCAGAGTTTAACTGTGCCGATTTTGTATCGTCAACCATGGCACAACATTTCTTGTATTTCTTTCCGCT
>DPSW01000154.1 GCA_003527145.1 Clostridiaceae bacterium
CTCTGCAGGACTACATTGGGCAAAAGCGGTATAGCAGCTATGCCTCCTGCAATAAAAAGAGGTATAAATTTGGCCATCTTCAATAATACAAACAGCATGGCGGCAGAAACAAATCCAAGGTAACCGCCTCTGGAAAAGGTTAATACGAGGCATACGAACATAACACCGGCTATCAATCCCATGATTATTTTATTAAGCCATTTCCTGTATACAAATACCAATGTTATCGCAACAGGCAATATATGCTCCAGATATTCGGCAAAGACATTTGGATTGCCGAAGGTTCCCACTACCCTGGTCTCTAAATCAGGGTTCAGATTCACATCGACCCAGGCCTTGCTGGTAGTTCCAAGGGTAAAATACTGCATTATTCCATAGATGGACAATATAAATGCAGTAATAATAAAAATCTTCATAGCCTTATCAAAATCTTTTTTGGTTTTTAATGTGTTGACAATCACAAAATACAATGCCAGACTCACAAGGCTTACCACAAGATTTTGAGCGCTCAGCACGGGTTCAACGGATATGAGCGTGGTGATTATCTGAACCAGTGCAAAAGCCATCAAAGGCATTGCAACCGGGTCCTTAACAAAATCTTTCTCTTTGTTCACCGCAGTTTTGATGAAAAACGAAAATACCACCACTGCTGCAAATATCAGCGTGGCTTCGTTAGGTAAAAAAGGCAATGCTATAATTAAAGCATATAAGCCCCAAAGCGGACTATTGAGAGTTAAACCGGAGATTCCAATACCTCCCAACAGCTTTAAAGCAGTTTCCACACAAACACCTCCTAGTCCATACCTTCCCAGAATTCATACAGGCATCTCATAAAAATGCTGCCGGATACAATCCCTGCTATGCTTTCTTTAGCTTGAGCCCTTGCACCTGATGGCTTCATTCTTTTGATCAGGTTAATATATTTGCTCTCTGCAATCCCCTGCTCCAGACTGAGTTTGCTGTTGAAAAAATCGGCCACAGCCAAAAACGACTGTGTGAAAAGCTTATAGGATAGCGAATTCCTTTGTGTCTCGATATTGAAAATTCCGCTCACCATCTGCCCAAAAACACTGTCACTCCATATATTTTTAAAGGAGTGCCTGATGCTTTTAGTAAATTTGCAAAAANNAAAATAGCTATATCTATAGGCTTTCTCAAACCCATCACCAAGGTTCATAGCAAAAGATATTATTTTACTGTTATCATACATGCCATAATCCCCTTACTCATTAATAATCAAATCGTACACAAAGCCTCTTACTCCAAACTTTCTTCCCTTTACGGCTACGGGATAACCTACCCTTACCTCTTGATTTCCCATATATACTCCGGTTTTGCTTACTACGGCGTCACCTTCTATATATATCTTGACATCAAATCTATTTGGTATTTCTGCCTCAACCATCCTGCCATCGGCAGTATTGACCATCTTCGTTGCAGGCAGAGCTTCTTTCTTTACAATTTTACCATAGACCGTATTCTTGTCATAGTCCTTAGCAATTTCGCCTTCTTCAATAGCATTATAGGTCACATCCCTGACCTCCTGGATCATATACACCATAGTCACTTTTTCAGTGTTCACCGCAACGGTAGGATTTACTTTAAATACCTTATAAGCTCCAAATCCTATAAGAGCTATCAATACAATACTAATAAACAGATCGATGATATTTATCAATCCGAAAAGTCTTCCCCTTTTATCTATTATTTTCATCCGTATTCCTCTCTTTCTTGTTTTCAAGCATAATATCGTATATATTTATATGATTTAAAGCTAAATTCTTCAGAGAATAGTTCTTGTCAGCCTTCTTGTACAGAGCTTTTCCCATAGCCTTGCTCCTTGCCTCATCTTCAATCATAAGACTTAGCTTCCTGCTCAGCTCATTGCTGTCGCCGGCCTTAAACAAGTACCCGTTCTCTCCGTCTTCTATAAGCATGGGAATGCCTCCCACCGCTGATGATATCGTCGGCTTCTCCAGCCTGGCGCCTTCCAAAAGCGCATAGGGAAAGCTCTCACTATAAGAAGTCAGCACATTGATATCAATAGCATTCAAAATATCATAGGGAGCATCTCCAAAGCCTATAAAATGAACATTGTCTTCTATGCCAAGCTGCTTGATAAGATCATCTAAGGCAGGCATCTCTGTGGATTCGCCTGTAATCAAAAAATGGATGTTCTTATTGGCGGCTAGTATATCGGCTGCGGCTTTAATAAATATTTCATGCCCTTTGACGGGATGAAGCCTGGCCAAAATACCGATAAGCTTTTTATCCTTTAAGCTTATTAAGCCTCTTTCTTCCAAAAACTTTTCCCGGCTTTTGTAACTTATATCTTCATCAAAATCCATCCCGTTATACACCGTGAAAATCTTATCCGCAGGAAAGCCTCTTCCTATCAGCATTTGCTTGAAGCTTTCAGATACAGCAATAAAATAATCAAATTTTTTAAGCGCAAATACGTTTAAGTTGGTATAAATTATATGCTTGTACAAATTTCCCTTGAAATCCAGCATAAAATCACTATGTATTGTTGTAACACAAGGGATTGGAAGCTTGTTTTTGATGAATCTGGTGATAAAATTAGCCCTAGCGCCGTGGGAATGAATCAAAGTAAAGCCTTCATCCTTTATCAGCTTTACCAAGGTATCTATGACCTTCAAATCATACCTGCGCTGCTGAGGAAGTACAATTATATCTATGCCCATATCTCTCGCTTCCTGGGCAAAAGGCCCTTCCATGAAGCATACTATCTTTACGGTCAGGTTCTTCTGCAGTTCTTTGACCAGAGTTAAAACATGAGTCTTTGCACCGCCTACATCCCCGCCGCTAATTAAGTGCAGCACCTTTTTCACTATCCTCTACCCTCCTAACCGGGTCAGCCCCCGCATTTTGAAACAAAGCAATCTCCTTCTTTATCTTTAAGCCTTTAAAATATGCCGGTATCATAAAATATATGCTGTACATCTGCCTGAAGGAGGATGAAATCCTGTTGTCCTTATTATATCTATTATAAGCAATTTCATAGGTTCTTAATTCGATTCTCTTGAACAGCTCAGCCCCTTCTTTTGATGAGGCTAAAATACCGTTAAGCCTGTTCATGGCAAATATGGATTCAAAGCTCATAGTCTGAGAGCTGTAGAAACTCATGGCATCTGATTTTGCCTTCAGGTATCCGTCGCAGTCAAAATAATGAGAAACTCCATAGACGCTTATCGGAGAGTTGATTTCATAGCAATAGGTATCGTATTCCTTATGGGTTTTCAGCATTTTCATCGAAGCAAGATATATACCGCTTACTGCGGTATGATCGCTATGTCCGTCTAAAAAGTATGGAATGAAAACTGCGTCAGGCTTATAATCATCTATGGTTTTTGCAACATCCTTTATCGCCTTTTCATCATCAGGCTTCAAGGACCCATCGGGACATCCAATAAATAACGGCTCTTCCATGCCCATATTCTCAGCCAGCCTCATTGCCTCCAATTTTCTCATTTCCTTCATAGCATCAGGAGTCAATTCATAGCTTACGCTCTGGGAGCCGTCTGTCATATATATACATTTTA
>DPSW01000045.1 GCA_003527145.1 Clostridiaceae bacterium
AGTAGCACAACAGATTAATTTAAAATAATTCAAGAAAACCATCCGATTTATCGGTGGTTTTCTTGTTCTATATATTTTTCTTTCTAAAAAGTACTTTTAATTATAAAAAATCTAAGTAATGACCAATATTAGCTTTTTCATTGATTAAGCTTTTTATTTTTGAGGTCTTTGAGCTCATGATTACAGTGACGCCCGGACCGTGGCCGGACTGTATGCAGTCACTGTGCACCACAACTCCTATAGACACCGCTCCGTTTAAGTACTGACGTCCATTGGTGTTGTCACAATCCCTCAAAAGGACTAAGTCCCCAAATCTCAGCTTGTCGATTCCAAACTTTTTATTTGCTTCCTTATCCCCGGTCATTATATCATAGTCGCCCATAAAGGCTGTTGAGCTTCCTATGCCCGAACCCATAAGGTACGCAGGTATCTCTGTGACAACAGGAACCTCTAAAACACCCTTATCATTTTTTACTATTCCTATTTTTTCAAACAAAGCCGGATCTATGTTCATACAAATTACATCTTCAAAGCCTTCAATTTGAAGACCCTGTCCAAAGGCCTTTACTAATATCACGTCATTTATGGCCATTTTCTCCATATCCTCATCCTTGAAATGTATCAGAACATGATCAATACCACCATGCATACCTGTAACATAGCCCTTTCCGCCCTTCCCTTCTCCGGTAATAATTCTGGCTTCATTGCCTATGCACGACAGCATCATGAGAGCATTATTTTCCTCGGGGCTCTCACTTTTTATGCTGACTCCAGGCTCCACATGATCTCCAACCCAGTTCATGCATGANNCCTGTAGCCGGAAGAATTTTCCCCTGACCTTCACTACTTATTCTATAGGGATTTTTTACTATAGGACTATGAACTTTTCCTTGAACCGACTGCATTACCAATCTGTCTTTATTTATTTTTATCAATTCTGATCCTCCTCAGCGATTGTATTTTTTGTTTGCTTATTATATGGCTGGCCTCAATTATTGTATTCCTCTAAAAAAGCGCACAGAAGCTTCAATGTTTCATCTATATCTCTCTTACTGATCATTTCATTGGGGGAGTGTATGTATCTGGTAGGTATGTTTATACATGTGCTTGCCGCTCCCGATCCTGTTTGCTGCATTGATGCCGCATCTGTGCCCGCGTTAAGCAGTATATCAACCTGATATTTTATATTATTTTTTTTGGCTATATTTATAATGGCCTCATTTAGGTTTTTATCAGAAATTATCTTTCCGTCTTTAATCCTTACCGAAGGTCCTGATCCCAGCTTAACAGGCAGGTCTTTGCTATATCCTTTTTCAATGGGATAGTCACCTGTAGATACAACATCAACAGCGATGCCAACATCTGGAGCTATATTGAATGCAGCAATCTTTCCTCCTCTGCAGCCTACCTCTTCTTGTACTGTAAAGGCATAGTAAACGTCAAGCTCCGTTTTAATGTTCTGCTTGAGCATTTCTATTAGAAGATAGCAGCCTATCCTATCATCAAAGTTGCGGCCTATAACAAACTTTTCATTCTCATAAAAATCCGACTTTAGTATACATACATCTCCTATGTCAATCTTTCTCTCTGTATCTTCTTTGCATGTAGTTCCTATATCTATGAATAAATCCTCAAATGTTAAATTACCATGATTCTCAAGGCTTCTGTTCCAATGTATAACTCCCTCAGTTCCATTGGCAAAAGCAGCCCTTCCTCCCGCTAAGCTTATAGGATTATTCCAGCCCAAGGAGCATATTTTTATATAGCCCTTATCATCTATAGAGGTTACCATCATTCCTATCTCATCCATGTGTGCTGCAAGCATTACCTTTTTACCTTTACCTTTTTTATGAACTATGAGATTGCCTAACGTATCTACATATGCTTCATCAGCAAAAGCTTTAGTTTCTTCTTTTATTAGCTCCCTTACTATTTCTTCACTTCCCGATGGAGATATACAGTTAACTAATTTTTCTAACAGCTTATAATCTATGTTCATTTTTACCTCCAAATATGAAACTATATGTTCATTTTTAATATAACACACAGTAGTTTTAGTGCCTCTTTTATATCTTCCTTATATATCATTCCATTGGCGGTATGTATATATCTCATAGGCATGTTTAAGCTTGTACTAACTGCTCCGCCTCCAGATTGCTGCATACCGGAAGCATCTGTGCCTGCCCTTGCCAAAACATCTATCTGATATCTAATGTTTTCCTTTTTTGAAGCTTCAATAATAGCTTTGTTTAATGCTTTATTTGCTATAAAGCTTCCGTCTTTTACTCTCACAGAAAGCCCTCCGCCAAATTTAACAGGCAAGTCCTTATATGCTCCGTTTATTGATGGAACATCTCCAGTAGGAACTACATCTACCGCTATTCCTATATCCGGCTTAATGCTGAAAGCCGCAGTTTTTCCTCCGATGCAGCCTACTTCTTCTTGTACTGTAAATACATAGTATAAATCATGTTTTGTATCTATGCTCTTCTTTATAACCTCTATAAGAAGATAGCATCCTATCCTGTCATCTATTGATCTCCCTATTATGCAACTGTCGCTTTCATAATAGTTGGATTTTAATACGCATATATCACCTATTTTAATTTTGCTTTCTGTTTCTTCTTTTGATTCCGTACCTATATCTATGTATAAATTTTCAAAGCTTAGATCCCCATGGTTTTCCATTGCGTTCCAACGCAGTGCTCCTTCTATACCATTGGCAAATACAACCCTGTGATCTGCTACACTGATTGGATTATTGCCGCCAAGACTGCACACTTTAATATAGCCTTTGTCATCTATAGAGGTCACCATCATTCCTATTTCATCCATGTGAGCCGCAAGCATTACCTTTTTGCCTTTGCCTTTTTTGTGTACTATAAGGTTGCCTAAGGGATCCGTATAAATCTCATCGGCAAAGTCTTTTACCTCTTTTTCTATTAAAGACCTTATACTTTCTTCACTCCCTGAAGGGGATACGCATTCGATTAAGCTTTTTAACAATCCGTAGTTTTTGTCCATTTTTAGCCTCCAACCAATTCTTTCATTTTCTGCATGATAAATATATATCTGCATATCCATCTATATAGCAACAGTGCAGAAGCTATTTATAAAATTACTATCTGCACTATTGCAATTAAGGTTTATCTCTATATGAACTCATAGTTAGAAAATATCTAAAGCTAAATCCAGGTTACTATTTCTTACTTTCAAAGTATGCGTTCAAATATTCCTTTGCCTTTGCAAGATCTGCTTTATGTTCCAACCCAGTATCCATTACAGGTGTTAATGTTGAAAATGCCTTTTTAACCTGATTATTAAATACAGCAACAAACTCGTCTTGGTTTACAGAATACANNCAGTATGGCTTTTCTTATGTTTTCATCACTGCATATACTGCTGGGGTTCATGTTGCAATCCATGTGATGAACGCTGTTTGAAGGTATCTGTATAAGCTGAAGCTTTGCTTCATTTTTTATTATATCATAGTGCTGAACCTCAAGTCTTTTTACAAAATGTACTTCTCCGCTTCTAAGCGCTGATATCGAACTATCTACATCCTTTATGATCTTACTTGAAATTTTAGCGACTTTAGGTTCAGATTCAGTGCCTCTCATATAGTTAGGATTCTTTTCAAAGAATATTTCATAGTCATTTTTATAAATGGGAATATAAGGTCCGCTGCAGTACAGATGATTATTATAAGTATCTCCTTCAACTATAACGCTTTGGTCTCCGTATGCTATATCCTTGGTCCTGTCATAAGTAGCTATGTCATAGGTGTTAATTTTTTCTATCTGCTCTTTGCATACTATGCCCGCTGATGGATGAGCCAGAGTATTAAGTATCTGGGGGAAAGGTGTTTTGGTGGTCACTTTTATTATCTGATAATTACCCTTGGCATTGTTAACATCTTTTTTGTTTTCTATAATTTTACTAATAGGTGTTTTTAATCCCTTTTCAAGCTCTTCTCTTATAGATTTGCTGCTTCCCGTTAATTTTACATTATCAAGCTCCGAAGTATCCGTCAATATTTCAGCG
>DPSW01000425.1 GCA_003527145.1 Clostridiaceae bacterium
CAATGCTATCCTGCTCTTTTCTCCGCCGCTCAATACGGATATTTCCTTAAAAACATCCTCCCCTTGAAAAAGAAAAGCTGCCAATGCATTTCTTATGGTTGTCTGGTTGAGCTCCGGATAAGCATCCCATATCTCATCGATGACCATTTTGTCGGAACTAAGGCCTTCCTGCTCCTGGTCATAATATGCGGGAAATACTGACATGCCGAATCTCAAAGTTCCTTTATCAGGCTTCAGTATACCGGCAATTATTTTGAGCAAAGTAGTTTTTCCTATCCCGTTTGGTCCCAGCAGGGCTACTTTGTCGCCACGCTTGATTTCAAGGCTGAAGTTTTGAAATAAAGGCCTGCCGAAAGATTTAGAGACGTTTTCCAGCTTCAATACATCATTGCCGCTTCTCAGCTTGGGTTCAAATTTAAAATGAGCTTTCTTAGGCAGCGCCTCGGGCTTTTCAAGTCTTTCCATCTTTTCTAACATTTTTTCCCGGCTTTCAGCCTGCTTTATGCTTTTTTCCCGGTTATACTGCCGGTATCTGGCTATTATGGCTTCCTGACGGGATATCTCTTTTTGCTGATTCTCATACTCTTTTTGCGCCTGCTCTCTGTTTTCATCCTTTTTTACAATATAATACGAGTAATTTCCTTCATACTCTAAAAGCCTGCCATTTTCTATTTCAAAGGTTCTGTTTGTCACATTGTCCAGCAGATATCTGTCGTGGGATATTATCATCAATGCGCCTTTATAGTCTTTGAGAAAGCTTTCAAGCCATTCTACAGCTTCGATGTCAAGATAATTGGTAGGCTCATCGAGGAGCAGGATATCTCTTTTCTCCAGCAGGACCTTGCCCAGGGCTACTCTGGTCTTTTGACCTCCGCTGAACAAAGCCACCCTATTATCATAGTCCTGGGGAGAAAAACCCAGCCCTTTGAGGACGCCCCTTATTTTGCTTTCATATGCGAAGCCATCGTTGTTTTCATATTCTTGCTGCAAGGAGGAGTAGGCCTTCATCAGTGATTCCATTCTGGCCTCATCGGCACCGGATTTCATGCTGCTTATTTCATGTTCCAGACCTTTTAGCTTATTTTCTATTTCTATTATATCGGAAAAAACCTTCAGCATTTCCTGCCACAGGGTCGTATCCCACTGGAAATCCAAAAACTGAGACATATAGCCTATGCTCATATTCTTGCCCAGATACAATTCACCGCTGTCTCTGTCTTCGATTCCGGCAATTATTTTAAATAAAGTGGACNNTTACCCCAACCTTGTCCTTTTCCTGCAAGGTGAAGGAAGCATCTTTTATGATCAAATCCATACCATAAGATTTCTGTATTTCTTTTGTCGATAAAATTATCATTGTGACCTCCTGAAAGGATATTTGCAATAATAATTCTACCAAAGATTCATAAATATATAAATATATAAGGAGCAATTGGAAAATATAATATCAGCCCTCCGGTTTAAAAACTTACTTTGATTACCAAATAAATTAGTTAATCAATTGACTTTTAAACTGACATATAATAAAATATTAACAATAAAATTGTTGTTAACTATAGCCATGATTTAGAATATTGCAATAATTTACCTTAGATATAGGAGTTGATATAATGGAAAGATTTAGCAGCATTTCTATGGCGGTTGTAAGGAGATTACCTAAATATCATAGATATCTCTCGGAATTAAAAAAGAATGATGTAAAGAGAGTTTCTTCTCAGGAGCTCAGCAGGATTACAGGCTTTACCGCATCTCAGATAAGGCAGGACCTAAATTGCTTTGGAGGCTTCGGCCAGCAAGGCTATGGGTATAATGTGGACGATTTGCATCAGCAGATCAGCAAGATTTTAGGCCTTGATAAGATTTATAAGACGGTTATAGTAGGTGCGGGCAATCTTGGGCAAGCTATAGTGAACTATACTTTTTTTGAAAAAAGCGGTTTTATTCCTCAGGCAATATTCGATGTTAACCCAAGGCTCATCGGACTTAAAATAAATGATATCAAGGTCCATGATGTGGAAAATCTTGAGAGCTTTGTAAAGGATAATGGTATTGATATAGGCATAATATGCACTCCTAAAAGTCAATGCCAAAAGGTAGCCGAGGCTCTGGCCAAAGGCGGAGTTCAAGCGATTTGGAATTTTGCGCCCTCAGATGTCAGCGTACATGACGATATTATCGTAGAAAACGTGCATCTAAGCGAAAGCCTTTTTACCATCTCGTATTTGCTTAAGGAGAGGGAAGAGGTTTCAAAGGCCAAAAAATATTGACACCAAAAAATTCAGGTGGTAAAATCTACTTATTAAAGGGGAGTAACTGCTCTTTGAGTTGATAGAGTCAACATCACAGCTTATAAGCCTGGCTCTATCGTGACTGTGTCAAGTGAGACCTTTAACGCAATATCATTTTGTGTTAAGGGTCTTATTATTTTTTAAAGGGGGCCAAATAAATTTCAAAATATCTTTTTGCTAAAGAATATGATAATATGATTTAAGAAAGATATCTTGCATAGTTAAAAAATAATGAAGGATATCATTCAAATTTTTTAATAAGGATTAAAAAATTTGTAAAACATAGCTTATATACTAAAGGAGATGTAGAAAATGCTGGACTTATTTAGCGGTTTTCAAGCACTGAGCCTTGGGAACATCATCATGTTTGTGATTTCTTTTGTACTTATTTATCTTGCAATTGTAAAAGGATATGAGCCGATGCTCTTATTGCCTATCGGATTTGGAGCCATACTGGCCAATATTCCGCTGTCCGGAGCTATTGGAGAGCACGGGCCGCTTACAATCCTATATAATATAGGAATACTTACTGAGTTATTCCCATTACTTATTTTTGTAGCCGTAGGTGCTATGATAGATTTCGGACCGCTCCTCAAGAATCCTAAGATGCTTCTTTTCGGGGGTGCTGCTCAGTTCGGCATTTTTTTT
>DPSW01000243.1:0-263 GCA_003527145.1 Clostridiaceae bacterium
TTTAGTGGCTACTTTGCCGGTTTATCTCAATGCACTGGAAGGCAAGGGAGTCCATGTAGTGACGGTAAACGATTATCTGGCAACCCGTGACAGCCAATGGATGGGCAAGGTTTATAATTTCCTGGGATTATCCGTAGGCCTTATAGTCCATGGCCTGGATCACAGCGAAAGGCAGCAAGCCTACAATTCTGATATTACCTACGGCACCAATAATGAATTCGGCTTTGACTATCTGAGGGACAACATGGTTATATACAAAGAGC
>DPSW01000243.1:270-5294 GCA_003527145.1 Clostridiaceae bacterium
CTTGATAGACGAAGCCAGAACCCCTCTGATCATATCCGGTGTTGGGGAGAAATCCACCCACCTTTATTATGTGGCAGACAACTTTGTTAAGACATTAAAGAGAGGAGCCGATACCAAGGATGAGAGCAAGGCGGAGATGCTGAGCAAGTATTTGCNNAACCATCAAGAATAAAGGGGATTATTCTGTCGATCCCAAGGCAAAGACGGTTATACTTACTGAAGCTGGAGTAGAAAAGGCAGAAAGATTCTTTGGCATAGAAAACTTAGCCGATCCGGAAAACATGGAGATACAGCATCATATCAATCAAGCCTTAAAAGCAAGGGCGCTGATGAACAATGATATCGATTATGTGGTTAAGGACGGAGAAGTAATAATAGTAGATGAATTCACCGGAAGGCTCATGTATGGAAGGCGGTACAGCGATGGCCTGCATCAGGCCATTGAGGCAAAGGAAGGGGTAAAGATAGAGAGAGAAAGCCAGACTTTGGCAACCATAACCTTCCAAAACTATTTCAGGATGTATCAAAAGCTTGCTGGCATGACGGGTACTGCAAAGACCGAGGAAGATGAATTCAGGGCCATATATAATCTGGATGTTGTAGAGATACCTACAAATAAGCCCATGATAAGAGAAGACTGCCCTGATGTTATATATAAAAATGAGAAAGGTAAATTCAATGCTGTGGTAAATGAGATCGGGGAGCTTCATGGCAAGGGCAGACCTATACTGGTCGGCACCATATCCATAGAAAAGTCGGAGCTTCTAAGCAGCATGCTTAAGAAAAGAGGAATACCTCACGAGGTGCTGAATGCCANNGAGAAAGAAGCCGAAATAATAGCCAAAGCCGGACAAATGAATGCTCTCACAATTTCTACAAACATGGCCGGCCGAGGTACGGACATCGTGCTGGGCGAAGGAGTCAAGGAACTGGGAGGCCTTCATATAATAGGAACAGAGAGACACGAGTCCAGGCGTATAGACAATCAGCTGAGAGGGCGTTCAGGCAGGCAGGGAGATCCGGGCAGCAGCAGATTCTATATATCTTTGGAAGATGATCTTATGAAGCTTTTCGGCTCAGACAAGATAATGAACCTTATGGAGACAATCGGCATGGAGGAGGATATGCCGATAGAACATGGGCTCCTTACCAAAGCTATAGAAAATGCTCAGAAGAAGGTTGAATCGAGAAACTTTGATATAAGAAAGCATGTGCTCCAATATGACAATGTAATGAACAAGCAAAGAGAAGTCATATATGCTCAAAGGCGCCAGGTGCTGATGGGAGAAGATATTAAGGCTTCCATCATGGATATGCTGGAAGAAGTGGTTTCCGATGCGGTAAATAACTTTACGGTAGGAAGCCAATATCCCGAAGAGTGGGACATTGCAGGGCTTTTAGAATATCTCCAGTCGATCTTCCTACCTAAGAGAGCTTTGAAGGTTGAGGATATCAGCGGCCTGACAAAGGAAGAACTGAATGATGCTCTAATGGATAGAGCCCTGAAGCTATATGAGGCCAAAGAGGCAGAGGTAGGTTCAGAGAACATGAGAGAGCTGGAGAGGGTTATACTGCTAAAGGTTGTGGACTCTAAGTGGATGGATCATCTGGATGCTATGGATCAGCTGAGAGACGGCATAAACCTCAGAGCCTTTGGGCAGCAAGACCCGGTTCAAGCTTATCAGATTGAAGGCTATGACATGTTCCTGGAGCTTATAAAGAATATAAGGCAGGAGACTATAAAATATATATATAGCGTGAATGTTAACAGAATACCGCAGAGAGAGCAGGTTGCGGAAGAAGTCAGCACGAATCAGGAACAAAGCGGCGGCTATAAGCCCGTTGTGAAGGAAGAAAAGATAGGCAGAAATGACCCATGTCCTTGCGGCAGCGGCAAGAAATATAAAAAATGCTGCGGGAAAGAGAATTAAGGAGGAAAAGTTATGATTGAACTTGAACAATACAGATTTGAGCTGCCGGATTTGGAGGCGGCAATCAATGATATAGAGGTGTCACTTTGACCCGGGAAGACTGAAGGAGCAGCTCGAAGAAACACACAGCAAGATGGAGCAGCAGGACTTTTGGAATGACTNNAATGCTGCCAAAGTGCTGCAGGAATCAAAGAGGCTCAAGGAAAAATTAGAAAGAATAGAAGATTTAAAAAAAGCTTTCGAAGACTTGAAGGTTCTTATGGATCTTTGCGAGGAAGAGGAAGACTCCTCATTATTGGATGAAATACAGCATGAGCTTGAAGGATTGAAGAAGAATATAGAGCAGTTTACCATGGAAACACTTCTCACAGGAGAGTTTGACGGAAACAGCGCCATACTTACCATTCATGCCGGGGCAGGAGGCACAGAAGCCCAGGATTGGGCTGAAATGCTCCTCAGAATGTTTACCAGATGGGCAGAGGGCAAGGGATACAGCATTACGATTCTTGATATGCTGAAGGATACTGAAGCAGGCATCAAGAGTGCTGCTCTTTTGATAGAAGGAGAAAATGCTTACGGATACTTGAAATCAGAAAAGGGAGTACATCGCCTGGTGAGGATATCGCCCTTTGATACGGCAGGGAAGCGGCATACCTCTTTTGCATCTGTAGATATAATGCCTGAACTGGATGATAGTGTGAAAATTGATATAAATGCTGAGGATCTGAGGATTGACACCTACAGATCAGGGGGGGCCGGAGGCCAGCACGTGAACAAAACCGAATCGGCGGTGAGGATCACTCATATACCTACAGGAGTTGTTGTTCAATGCCAAAATGAGAGGTCTCAGCACAGCAACAGGGAAATGGCTATGAAGATGCTCTATGCCAAGCTCCTTGAAATAAAGGAGCAGGAGCAGAAGGACAAAATAGAAGACATTAAGGGAGAATATAGGGAAATAGCCTGGGGAAGCCAGATACGTTCCTACGTTTTTCACCCTTACAGCATGGTAAAGGATCATAGGACCGNNAGAGACAGGAAATGTGTACGCCGTGATGGACGGAGATATAGATAATTTTATTAATGCATATCTGAAATGGAGAAGACAGGCTTAGGCCTGTCTTTATGATATTTATGGCATCATATTCATAGGGATATAGGACAAAAGTCACAAAATGTACATGGGAGTGTTTTTGTGTTGAAAATGATGTCTTTTTGCAAAAAATTTGGTAAAATATAATCATTAAGCAATTATTGTTCTATTCTGTTAATTAACTCTAATTTTATCTGATGGTTAACCGCCGCTGATTTATATAAGCTGCGCTAAACCTTCGGACAGCATTCTTAATATTAAAAGGACAGGGGGAAGAAATCTTTGAAAATTTTTACTTTAAAATTCAGGATCTCTCTTGTGGTTATTATTTTTACCATCGCGCCCCTCTTCGTACAACTTTCTTTAAGCTTGAAATCATCTACAGAAAACATGACAGCAAGTATACAAGCTCTCAATGAATCGGTAAATAAGAGCTACTTGGAGAAGTTTGACAATTACATCACCCAGACGACAAAGATTATAGAAATCATACCTCAATCTGCGGATCTATTATCTCTTGACCCTATTGGAAAGGAACGGGCAATACGAAAGCTGGCTGCCTCCGATCAAAGCATAAAGCAAGCCACCTTAACTGATGAAAAGGGCAATATTCTCTTCTCCACAGACACATCCCTAAATGGAAGCGACGCAAGCCAAGAGGTTTGGTTTACAGAAGCTTTGGGAGGCAAACGCTACATTTCAAATTCGTTTTTCGACAAAAGGACAAAACTTCCGGTATTTATCATAGCTGTCCCTGTATTGGACCAGAGTCAAAAGCCTGCCGGAGTCATGAGCGCACATATCGGTTTTGACTACATACAAGGCATTTGTCAAAAGATACAAACAGGTGAGACAGGCTATACATATATAGTTGATAGAAATGGCGCAGTATTGGCCCACCCACAATACAAGGAAAAGGTACTTAACGGCTATAATGCGGTAACCAACATGATACAAGGAGCCACGAAGGTCATAAAAGGAGAGCGCGGTACCGGGCAGTACGAGAACAGTGAAGGCGAGAAAGTAATGGGTACATATGATGTCATACCGTCAACGGGGTGGGGAGTGATCAGCGAAATAAAGCTTTGGGAAGTCTTACAGCCGGTGGAAAAGGAGAAAAACAGGTATGCAATTATCGCAATCATATCATTTATTATTGCTGCTGCAGCAAGCTNNTTCAAAGCGTATAACCGTCAAATCCAATGATGAAATCGGCAAGCTTCAAAGTTCTCTTAATTCTATGGCGGATTCCCTGGCGGGAATCCTGACAGAAGTAAATAAAGCGGTAGAAGAAGTAACTGCTTTTTCTCAGGGCTTGAGTGAAAATGCCAATATCAGNNGCCGCTTCGGTTCAGGAGATCTCCGCCATCGTTGATCATGTGGCAGACGGGGCATCTTCACAGATCGGCTCGCTGGGTGAGACCACAAACATTGCCAATGAAGTATCTTCTTCTGTTGAAAGGGTGTCCGGGGATTCCAAGGAAGTAGCTGATTATGCCAGAGAAGCAGCACAGAGAGCTCAGGAAGGAACCGATAATATTAAAGCGGTCAATGAGAGCATGGAGACAATAAAGACTAATGTAGAAAATTCAGCTGCTTTGGTGGAGAAGCTTGGAGTAAAATCCTCAGAGGTTACAGGCATAGTAAATATCATCAGGGATATTGCGGACAGAACCAATATGCTTGCCCTAAACGCCGCCATCGAAGCTGCCAGAGCAGGCGAAGCAGGGAGAGGCTTTGCTGTCGTGGCTGATGAAGTGAGGAACCTGGCGGATCAGACCAAGGAAGCCTCCATGGATATAGAGACGGTTATAAGTGAAATACAGAAGGAGACCCAGGATACTGTGGATGCCATGAATAAAGGATTGAATGATGTGGATCATAGTGCAGAAGCCATAAGAAAGGCTTATGGTGACTTTGATACCATAATTTCTATGATTCAATCCGTTTCGGAAAAAATTGTTGCCGTATCCGATTCTATCTATCATCTCAAGAATGAT
>DPSW01000468.1:0-4159 GCA_003527145.1 Clostridiaceae bacterium
GGGACGAAGTGATAAGAAAACTGGTGGATATACAATATGACAGGAATGACATCAATTTTATAAGAGGGACCTTCAGGGTGAGGGGCGATGTGGTGGAAATATTTCCCGCTGCTTCCTCCGATAAAGCCATAAGAGTAGATTTCTTCGGCGATGAAATAGACAAGATACTGGAATTTGACTCTTTAACAGGCAATGTTATAGGGGAAAGGCAGCATGTCTTCATATATCCGGCATCTCACTATGCCACAACCTATGAAAAGCTCCAAAGAGCTATAGGAACCATAGAGGAAGAGTTAAAGACAAGGGTAAAGGCGCTGAAGGAGGAGGACAAACTCCTTGAAGCCCAAAGACTGCTGCAAAGAACAAATTTTGACATTGAAATGATGCAGGAATTAGGTTATTGTTCTGGTATCGAGAATTATTCAAGGCATATAAGCGGGAGGGCTCAAGGCAGTGCTCCTTACACATTGCTCGATTTCTTTCCCAAGGATTATTTGATGATAATAGATGAATCTCATGTTACTATTCCGCAGGTAAGAGGCATGTATTTTGGTGATAAGTCCAGAAAGGATACTCTGGTGGAATACGGTTTCAGACTTCCCTCTGCTTATGATAACAGGCCTCTTAATTTTCAAGAGTTTGAAAGCAAGTTGAATCAGGTTATTTTTGTCAGCGCTACACCTGCAGCCTATGAAATGGAAAAGAGTAGCCGGATAGTGGAGCAGCTGATAAGGCCGACGGGCCTTGTTGACCCGGAGATAGTGATAAAGCCTGTTAAGGGTCAGATCGATGATCTGATAGGGGAGATAAACCTGCGGGTTGAGAAAAAACAGAGAGTTTTGGTCACAACTCTTACAAAGAAGATGGCGGAGGACCTGACCTCATATTTTAAGGAATTGGATATAAAGGTGAGATATTTGCATTCCGATGTGGACACCATGGAAAGAATGGAGATAATCAGAAATCTGAGATTAGGTGAGTTTGATGTTCTGGTCGGAATAAATCTTCTGAGGGAAGGCCTGGATTTGCCGGAGGTATCCTTGGTAGCCATATTGGATGCCGATAAGGAAGGCTTCTTAAGATCTGAAACCTCATTGATACAGACAGTAGGAAGAGCAGCCAGAAATATTGACGGGAAGGTTATAATGTATGCGGATTCCATGACTGACTCCATGAGAAAGGCTATAAATGAAACTAATAGAAGAAGAAAAATACAAAGCGAATATAATGCTGCTCATGGAATAACTCCCAAGACTGTATACAAGGCGGTCAGGGAACTCATCGAAGCTACAAAAACCGGTGAAGAGATAGAAAAGTACAACATCAAGCCATCCAAGGAAAAGGTGAATAAGGAAGAACTAAAGACAATTATAGAGGCTTTGGAGCTGGAAATGAAAGAGCACGCAAAGAACCTTCAGTTTGAAAAAGCAGCTGAGCTCAGGGACAGGATAAAAGAACTAAAGGACAATATGTAGAGGTGAAAGAATGTCAAAAGATAAAATTATTATTAAAGGCGCCAGAGAGCATAATCTGAAAAACATAGATATTGAAATACCAAGAGATAAATTTGTTGTAATAACGGGGCTATCAGGCTCGGGAAAATCATCCCTTGCCTTTGATACCATATATGCGGAAGGCCAGAGGAGATATGTGGAATCATTATCTGCATATGCACGGCAGTTTTTAGGGCAGATGGAGAAGCCGGATTTAGATTACATAGAGGGTTTATCCCCTGCCATTTCCATAGATCAGAAGACCACCAGCAAGAATCCGAGATCAACAGTAGGAACCGTCACTGAGATATATGATTATCTCAGGCTTCTCTATGCACGAATAGGAATACCTCACTGTCCCCAGTGCGGCAAAGAGATATCTCAGCAGACCATCGACCAGATGGTGGACTACCTGACAGCCTTGGGCAGCGGGACAAAGCTGCAGATCCTTGCTCCCATAGTGAGAGGGAAAAAAGGCGAGCATCAGAAGCTCATCGGAGAAATGAAAAAATCTGGCTTTGTCAGGATCAGAATAGATGGAGAGGTCATGGACATCAATGATGAAATCAAGCTGGAAAAGAATAAGAAGCATTCCATAGAAGTAGTGGTAGATAGAATAGTAGTCAAGGAAGGAATTGAGAGAAGGCTTGCAGATTCACTGGAAACCGTGCTCAAGCTTTCGGGAGGCCTTGCCTTGGTGGATATAATGGGCGTTGAAGAAAAGCTTTTCAGCCAGAACTATGCATGTCCTGACTGTGGTATTGCCATGGAAGAATTATCACCAAGGATGTTTTCCTTCAACAGCCCCTTTGGGAAATGCCCCAGCTGTGACGGACTAGGCGAGCTTCGCAAGATAGATCCAGATTTGGTAATTCCTGATAGAAAGAAGAGCATAGCAGAGGGAGGCATTGAGCCATGGAGAAACATAAACGGTGACTCCTGGTATTACAATATAGTCGAAGGGGCTGCAAAGCACTATGGCTTCAGCATGGATACGCCTATTGAGGAGCTTGGCGATGAAGTCATCGATTTGCTCCTGTACGGAAACAACGGGGAAAAATTTAAGGTTAAGTATGAGAGAGAGTATGGAAGAGGAGAGGCCATGCTATCCCTGGAAGGTGTAGTTAACAATCTTGAGAGGAGATACAGGGAAACAAAGTCAGATTTTATGAGATCCGATATTGAGAGCTATATGTCATCAATCCCCTGCCCATTGTGCAAGGGAACCAGGCTTAAAAAAGAAAGCCTGTCGGTATATGTGGGTGGTATCTCCATTGCTGAACTGTGCAGCATGCCGGTCCACCAGATACTTGGCTTTATGAGCAAACTGAAGCTTACTCCTAAAGAGGAGCTTATTTCAAAGCAAGTGCTAAAGGAAATAAATGCACGGTTAGGCTTCCTTATAAACGTAGGGCTTGATTATCTTACCCTGTCCAGAACGGCAGGAACTCTGTCCGGAGGTGAATCCCAGAGGATCAGGCTGGCTACCCAAATCGGCTCAAGCCTTGTGGGGGTTTTATATATATTGGATGAACCAAGCATAGGCCTTCATCAGAAGGATAACGGGAAGCTTTTAAAAACCTTGAGAAACCTTACGGATTTGGGCAATACCCTTTTAGTGGTGGAGCATGATGAAGACACAATGTATGCAGCGGATTATATAATAGATATCGGTCCCGGAGCGGGGGCTCACGGCGGAGAAGTTGTTGCGGCAGGGAGCTTGAAAGATATCATGGCCTGTGAGAGATCTATAACGGGCCAGTATATGAGCGGTGCCAAATATATTTCTGTACCGCAGGACAGGAAAAAGCCCAACGGCAACTGGATTACGATAAAGGGAGCAAGAGAGAACAATCTGAAGAATCTGAATGTACGCATCCCAATGGGCGTATTTACTTGCGTCACAGGAGTATCCGGCTCAGGCAAGAGCACTCTGATAAATGAGATACTCTATAAATCCCTGGCTCAAAAGATATACGGCTCAAGGCAGAAACCGGGGGAGTATACTGAGATACTAGGCTTTGAAAACGTTGATAAGGTTATTGATATAGATCAATCACCCATAGGCAGGACGCCAAGATCCAACCCGGCAACCTATACCGGAGTATTTGACTTTATAAGAGATGTTTTTGCATCCACGCCGGAAGCAAAGATGAGAGGATATAAAAACGGCCGTTTCAGCTTCAATGTAAAGGGCGGACGCTGCGAAGCCTGCAAGGGAGACGGCATAATAAAGATTGAGATGCAGTTCCTGCCCGATGTATATGTGCCCTGCGAGATATGCAAGGGCAAGAGATACAACAGGGAAACCCTGGAAGTGAGATATAAGGGTAAAACCATATCCGAGATACTGGATATGACCGTCGAAGAGGCCTTGGGCTTCTTTGAAAATATACCAAGAATACAAAGGAAGATCCAAACCTTGTATGATGTGGGCCTTGGATATATAAAGCTTGGACAGCCTTCAACCCAGCTGTCGGGAGGAGAGGCTCAGAGGATCAAGCTTGCCTATGAGTTGTCAAAAAGAAGCACGGGCAAAACAGTGTATATATTGGATGAGCCCACTACAGGACTCCATACGGCAGATATCCATAAGCTCTTAAAGATATTGCACCGCCTTGTAGAGGGCGGCAATACGGTTATCGTTATTGAACATAATCTGGATG
>DPSW01000468.1:4189-5803 GCA_003527145.1 Clostridiaceae bacterium
ACTCCCGAAGAATTAGCAAAGAATCCTGCTTCTTATACAGGTGAATATTTGAAAAAGATATTGGATAAAGCAATAATAGAGGGCTGTCGCACTGAGTAATTAGTGTGTCAGCACCTTTAGAATGCTTTTGTATAATCGGTGAGGAATTGGAAAAAGATTTGCAAGAGATACCAATCCGAAAATGAAAGGATTAAAAATATATAGACCTATGCAAGGGAGTGTTGTTATATGAAATTTGCTGTTCTGGGAATGGGCAGGACCGGGCATACAATAACATCATATTTGATGAATAAAGGATATCAAGTTTCAGTATNNAAAATTATTTGCCAAAACGGCATACAAATCGAAGGCGCACTGGAGGGTCATTTTCAACCGATTGGTTGTGTGTGTATTGAGGATGCCCTAAAAGAAGCAGACTATATCATGATTATGACCACTGCAAATGGTCATAATGAAATAGCAAAAAGAATGAAAGGGAAGCTGCATCATGGGCAGAGAATCATTATATTTAATTGCAATTGGGGAGCCTATGAAGTCTATCATATTCTTAAAGACGAAATAAAAGAAAAGAATATTATCGTTGGTGAAACCGGCGGCATGTTGCTGATGTCTGCTCTCAAGGGAACAGGAGCATGTCTTCTGAAGTCCATCAAGAGCAAACTGTCTTTGGCCACCATTCCTGCAAAATGCTGCAGCCTTGTGCTAAAAGAACTTTCAGAAGCATTCCCACAATTATATGGTGTAGAGAATGTGCTGGAAACATCTATGAATGCGACCAATCCGGTTCTGCATGCACCGATCAATTTGTTCAATTTAAGCCGAATTGAAAATGGTGAGGATTACCTCATGTATGGTGATGCTGCCACACATTACAGTGTGAAGTATGCAGAAGAAGTCGATAAGGAACGCTTGACTGTTTTGCGTGCTATGGGGATTTCCGGTACGAGCTGTCTGGATATGCTTAATGATGCGTGGGGCAGTAAATATGAAAATCTTTATGATCTTTTAAAAAATACAAAAAGCTATAAAACAGCAAAAGGACCGGATTCTTTCTCGCATAGACATATTACTGAAGATATTCCTTTCGGTATTAAACCGATTCAGCAATTAGGCCGTATTTATGAGGTAAAAATACCCTACATAGATAATCTGGTAAAGTGCTATGAATTATGCTTAGGCACAAGCTTTGAAGAACAAGGACCTGATTTGTCTGCAATAAATCTGAGCGGATTGTAAAAGAAGAATTATCAATATTACGACCGAATAAGGGGTTATCAATATATGCGCCAATAATTATCCTGGGCTAGTTGATAATCCTTATTTGATTTTCGCGGCTCTGAGAATTGACACCATTTACCCTTTTATTTCAATATCTAAAAAACTATATCGGATTTGGTGATACATATCTTATTTAACAATTCTTTGCCGCTTCGAGAAACTGCATATCCTTGTGAGATAATTAGAATATAAAGTTAATAGTATTTTACTGACTGCCTTTATTTCATATCCAAATATGGGCATACAACAATTTCTATTACACCTTCGTATTCATATTCTAATCCCAGCAAAGAAGAATCGTGAAAAAAACTATTACTGCTAATAGTATTGAGCCAA
>DPSW01000447.1:0-9790 GCA_003527145.1 Clostridiaceae bacterium
AGAGATAAAAATCATCCAAGCATAATATTTTGGTCTTTAGGCAATGAATCAGGTTTTGGATGTAACTTTGAAGCCATGTATAATTGGTGCCATAAATTTGACAGCAGCAGATTGGTTCATTATGAAGGAGATATTGAAGCAAAGGCGGCAGATGTTTTTAGCACTATGTACACATCTGTAGAAAAATTAATAGACTTGGGTGAAATAGAAAACATAAGCAAGCCACACATTCTTTGCGAATATGCTCATGCAATGGGCAATGGCCCGGGGGGTTTAAAGGAATACCAGGATGCATATTATTCTCATAAAAGACTTCAAGGAGGCTTTGTATGGGAATGGATGGATCATGGAATACGGCAATACACGGAAGATGGCAAAGAATATTTTGCCTATGGAGGTGATTTTGGAGACGAGCCAAACAACTCTAATTTTTGCTGTGATGGATTGGTTCAGCCTACGCGCATTCCTACGCCCGGTCTTATAGAGTACAAAAAGATTATTGAGCCTGTTAAGGTAAAAGAAGTAGATTTAATGAAAGGCGAAATAATGATTGAAAATCTATATGATTTTATTTCACTAGATCATTTGGAGCTTTCATGGAATGTTATGGCAGATGAGATTATTCTTCAGAGTGGTACAATATCTGTAAAGGGCATAAAAGCAAAAGAAAAGAAGACAGTAAAAATACCGTTGACAATTCCTGAAAAAATTATGGAAAACACAGATTATTGGCTAAATATAAGCTTTTCTTTAGCCTATGACAATATGTGGGGCCATCGAGGCCATAAAGTCGCATGGGATCAGTTCAAGCTGCCTATAAAGGCAGTAGCAGTAAATCGCCCTGTGTCACAGAGGCGTGAGGTTATGCCTCCTATGAGATATAGTGAGTCAAGCAATATAATTTCTATAAAGGGGACCAATTTCAGCATTGTTTTAGATAAAATCAAAGGCAAAATGAATGAGTGGAATTATGAAGGAACTAGTATTATCAGTAAAGGGCCAACGCTAAACTTTTGGCGAGCCCCCATCGATAACGATATGTATATTGTAAACGATTGGAAAGGAAAGTATATCCACATGCTTCAGCATAGGTTGGATAGACTGGAACTAGAAGTTGCAAACCAAGATATGATTGAGGTTAAGGTGTGGACATATACTGCACCGCCCACATTGGACTGGGGAATAAATTGCCAGTGTATTTATAGCTTTTACGGAAATGGAGATATAATTCTCAGAATTAAAGGAGAACCCAGAGGAGATTATCCGGGAATCATTCCGAGGATAGGTCTGCAAATAGAGCTCTATAAAGATTTTCAGGAAGTAATATGGTATGGAAGGGGCCCGGGAGAATGTTATTCCGATAGTAAATCGGCAAATTTATTTGGAATTTATAGGGCTATGGTTGATGAACTTTATACACCATATATAAAGCCTCAAGAAAACGGGAATAGAACAGATGTTTATTGGGTTTCTATTTCAGACCTAAGAGGAACGGGATTTTTAGTAAAGGGTTCGGAAAAATTTAATTTCAGCGCACATCACTATAAAGTGGAAGATTTTGAGAAGGCTAAGCATACATGTGATCTCATAAAGAAGGATAATGTGATCTTAAATATTGATTATAAGCAAAACGGCCTCGGAAGTAATAGCTGTGGTCCTAGGCCGCTGCCGCAGCATACATTAGCACTATCCAAATTTGAATTTGAGCTTTTAATTACACCCTATTCGACTACTAATATTTCACCTTCCCGCTTAGGAAAGAAAATGCTATGCTATTTATAAATCAGAAAAGGGAGAAAGGAATAATATGTCAGCTACTATAAATGATGTTGCAAGGGAGGCGGGCGTTTCTATAACTACTGTCTCAAGAGCTCTGAATAACAATTATCCTGTCAGCAAGGAGGCAAGAGAAAAGATTGAAAAAGCGGTAGAGCGCTTAAACTATAAGCCTAATATTGTAGCAAGAAGTCTTGTTCTTAAGAANNATGATAGGTGTAATCATACCGGGTATTACCAATATGTTCTTCCCTATTATAGTAGAAGAGATAGACAATATACTAAGGACTAAGGGATATAGCTTATCTTTGTGCAATACAAGGGGAGACTGCAAAACAGAAGTAGACTTGGTAGAAAATATTATTTTAAGGGGTATGGATGGAATAATAGCAATAGACCCTTCTTTTGAAAATATACAAAACGGCTATTATGAAAAAATAAATAAAATAATTCCCACCATAATAATAAACGCGAATTCAGAAGAATATAAATGCAACTTTGTTTCCTATGATGAAGAAGCAGGCACGGTTGAAGCATTTGATTACCTTTTCAAACTTGGTCATAGCCGTATTGCATTTATAAGAGGAGACAAAAGCTATTCCTACAACCTCAAAGAAAAAATGTACAAAAGAATTATTAAAGAAAAAGAATTGAAGTATCAGAAAATCATCAATGTAGGCATGGGCAATAGCATTGAAGTTGTAAATAAAACCGAAACATCTTTTAAAAAACTTTTAGACACGCAAGAGAGGCCTACATCTGTTTTTTGCTGTAATGATCTTATGGCTCTGGGAGTGATAAATGCATGCAATAAAGCAGGGCTTTGTGTACCGGAGGATATATCGGTAATAGGGTTTGACAATACTCTTTTGTCAGATGTTTCTCACCCTAAGATTACAACGGTGGATCTGAATATGAAAGAAATCGGCAGAATTGCAGCCTTAGAATTGGTTAGCATAATATCAAGGGGGATAAGCTGCAGAAAAAAAACAGTATTGGATACAAAGCTTATTATAAAGGAAAGCTGTTCAAGGCCTCTATAATTCATGCTCAGCATTAGAACAGGAGGAAAGTTATGGCTGAACTTAGGTGGAATCCCCTTTTAAATGATTGGACTATTGTAGCTTCAAACAGACAAAACAGACCTTATATGCCACAGAACTGGTGCCCTTTTTGTACGGATTCGGGCAAAGTTCCTCAGAACTATGAAGTGCATAAGTATGATAACGATTTTCCCGCACTGAGTCAGGAGCCTCCAATACCTGATAATGTTGGGAGCAGCTTTTACAAAGCAGAGGAAGCCTATGGTAAATGTGAAGTGATATTGTATTCTCCAAAGCATGACGTAAATTTATGGGAACTTACAAGAGAACATGTGAGAAAGCTTGTGGATCTTTGGTGCGAAAGATTTATTGAGATCTCAAAGGATGAGAGGATTAAGTACATCTACATATTTGAAAACCGTGGAGAGGAAGTAGGAGTAACGATGCCTCATCCTCACGGGCAAATATACGCCTATTCGCAAATGCCTTTAAAAATACAGACTGAATTAAATTCCTGCAGATGCCATTATGAGGAAACCGGTGAATGCTTGATATGCAGAATGAATATGGAAGAAAAACAGTTTAATGGAAGAATAATATTTGAGAATAAAGATTTTTTGTGCTATTTACCGTTCTTTACAGATTACCCCTATGGATTATTTATTGTATCTAAAGCTCATAAAGGCAAGATAACTGATTTTACAGAAGGTGAAAAAGACAGCCTTGCCAATATGCTTATAAAGACTGTGGGCACATTTGATATGCTATATGACAGGCCATTTCCCTACATGATGTGTATGCATCAGGAACCTGTAAATTCGCCGGGCTATGGCGATTCCGGAAAGTATTATCACTTTCACATCGAGTTTTATCCTCCCCTTTGGTCCGACCATAGAATCAAGTACTATGCTTCGTCAGAGATGGGAGCTTGGGCTGCATGCAATCCGAAATCTGTTGAAGAAACGGCTATGGAACTAAGAGAAGCATATAAAAAATTTAGCAAAATAAAAAAAGGATAAGTGGATAATGCATATAAAAAATTTAGCAGATAGATTTATTCAAAGTTACGGTAATGGGGGAGATATTAGATTCTTCTTTTCTCCAGGCAGGGTGAATTTAATAGGGGAGCATTTAGATTATAACGGAGGATATGTTTTTCCCTATGCTATTGATTTGGGGACCTATGCCTGTGTAAGAAAAAGAAATGATACAAAGATAAATATTATTTCCACAAATATTGATGAAAAGGCATGTATAGATTTAAGAAATTTAGAATTTAATAAAGAGGATGACTGGGCTAATTATCCGAAAGGAGTTATGTACATGCTTAAAAAGGAAGGGTATGCCTTGAATGGTATGGATATATTAATAAGCGGCAACCTGCCTAACGGTGCAGGACTCTCTTCTTCTGCCTCTTTAGAAATTCTTATGGCATTAATAATAAGTAATCTGTTTAATGAAGGAAAAATTGACAAGTTTACTTTAATAAAAGCAGCCCATAGAGCTGAAGGTGAATATGTAGGGGTTAACTGTGGAATAATGGATCAGTTTGCAGTATGCATGGGCAAAAAAAATAGTGCAATACTTCTCCATTGCGGCAGTTTAAAACATGAATATGCAAAGTTTCTTTTAGGAGATTATAGCCTTGTTATAATGAATACGAATAAGCAGAGAAATTTAAATAAATCAAAGTATAATGAGAGAAGAGAAGAATGCGGTGAAGCATTAAAAATAATTAAAAGGAATAAAAACATTGGCAGCTTATGCAATTTGACTATCGAAAATTATGAAGAGCTTAAAAGCTTAATTAAGGATGAAGGTATTAGAAAAAGAGCGAAGCATGTGGTATATGAAAATGATAGAGTCAAAAGAGCATATGAATATATAAGAAATGATAAAATTGAAGAATTTAGTAAGTTATTGATAGAATCCCATGAATCTTTAAAGAATCTTTATGAAGTTACCGGTAAAGAACTTGATACAATTGTAGAGGAGGCACGAGCGTTTGAAAGCTGTATAGGCGCTAAAATGACAGGGGCGGGATTTGGCGGCTGCGCCATAGCTATAGTTTTAAAAGACCGGGTTAATGATTTTATTGAAAAAATAGGGAGAAAATACAGAACGGAAATAGGGTATTATGCTAATTTTTATCTTACAGGCTCAGGAGAAGGGGCATTGGAGATATTTTGATCTATGGAGGCTGATTTAATGGCAGTGCTGGTAACGGGCGGCGCAGGATATATAGGAAGCCACATTGTTCTTAGCCTTTTGGAGAAAGGCGAAGATGTAGTCATAATAGATAATCTCAGCAGAGGTCACAAAAAAGCGGTAAAGGGCGGTATACTATATGTCGGAGATCTGGCTGACAAAACCTTTATACGGAAGGTTTTTGCAGAAAATGATATAGAGTCGGTAATGCATCTGGCAGCCTATTCTCAAGTAGAAGAAAGTTCGGAACAGCCAATAAAATATTATATAAATAATGTAAAAACTACTATTAATTTGTTGGAAGCTATGAAAGACTATGGAGTTAAAAGTTTGGTTTTTTCTTCTACGGCGGCAGTATACGGGCAAACTAACGAGGTGCCCATTAGGGAAACTGCAGTTACAAATCCCGTTAATCCCTATGGTGAATCCAAGCTTGTGGTAGAGCGCATGCTGAAATGGGCAAGCGTCAGCAATGATATAAATTATATATCCTTAAGATATTTTAGNNACAGTGGCGAAATCGGGGAGGATCATGAAGTTGAATCCCATCTGATACCCATAATACTGATGGCGGCTATGGGGCAAAGAGAAAAAGTTGTCATATATGGGGAGGATTATGATACTGAAGATGGCACCTGCATAAGAGACTATGTTCATGTAATGGATTTGTCAAAAGCTCATATTCTTGCTCTTAATAGACTTAGAAATACAGGGAAAAGCGGTATATATAATCTTGGAAGCGGCAAAGGTTACTCTGTAAAGCAAATAGTAAAGACCGTAGAAAGGGTAACTGGGATAAATGTACCTGTCGAGTCAGGAGGACGAAGAGCAGGAGATGCTGCTGTGCTCATTGCTTCTTCGGAAAAAGCAAAAAAGGAATTGAATTGGCAGCCCGAGCACGAAAGTATTGAACGCATTATCAGGGATGCGTGGCGCTGGCATAGCAATAATGCTAAAGGCTATAATGATAAATATATTTATCTAATATAAATATTTACCATACTCAGTGTATTCAAATTTGATAGCTTCTATTTTAAAATTAAAGTATCCGGTTACAGAAAACGCTTTCTATAACTCGAAAACAATTTAGTTCATTAATAAACAAAACGAAATTTGCAAATGGGAGATAATAAATGGAATTTGATTTATCTAAAATACCTTTCAGCAGATACGGATCATATCTGACAATTTCATACATCAATAAAGCAGAGCATATAAAAGAGGGGCTATATATTCGCAGTGTAAGGGGCGGAGATAACGACATAAGCCACTTATTTTTTATTGAAGTCACTTATTCGGGCAAGGCGGTTCCTTTTGAAGCAGTTGCGTCTCCTGTAAATATAAGGCTTAAAGCCTTGGAGGGCTATGTTGATATATGTATTTGTGAAAAGCATCTTATTCGTGCTGTGGGACATGGGGTAGGCTTACGTTTATCAATGGAGGAAAGATCTTATGACAATGCACTCCCTGTTGCAGAAGGAAATTGGGAGATTAATTGTTATTCAGAAGAAACCAAGTTCAGACTTGTGCCTCTTGCAGGAAGTCTTAAGGTAGATGCACCATGGGACAAATACAGAAGCAAGTATGTTATAGCAGACTTTCTGACCGATGAAAAAACAAACAGCTTTGAATGCGCTCTTGAAGAATATATGACAGTTTGGAAAAAGCGAAATTATGGCCGAATCTTTGAAGACTGTAAGAAAGATATAGAAAAGCATTATTGTAACTGGTTGGATAAAACCCTGACAGTGAAAAATGAATTTTCAGAAGGGCGGGAATTGGCATCATACATAACATGGTCTTGTGTTGTACCGCCTAAAGGACTGATCACACGGCATGCAATGTATATGTCTAAAAATTGGATGACTAATATCTGGAGCTGGGATAATTGCTTCAATGCCATGGCGCTGATA
This sequence comes from Clostridiaceae bacterium, assembly GCA_003527145.1. Taxonomy (GTDB): domain Bacteria; phylum Bacillota; class Clostridia; order Lutisporales; family Lutisporaceae; genus Lutispora. The sequence continues at coordinate 6,941 of DPSW01000447.1, forward strand.
AAAAATCAGCCTGAATTAGCCTGGGATCAAATAATGCTGTTTGTAGACAACCAAGACGAAAGCGGAGTATTCCCTGATTTTATAAATGACAAGTTTATGGGATGGAGCTGCTGCAAGCCGCCAATTCAGGGATGGATATTTTTATGGATGATGAAAAGAACAAATGTCTTTACAATGGAAAGAATTCAAGAAATATATGAGCCCTTATGCCGTTGGACAAATTGGTGGTTTGAATACCGGGATGACGATATGGACGGAGTACCCCAATATAATCATGGCAATGACTGTGGATGGGACAACAGCACTGTATTTAATAAAGGCATACCTGTAGAAAGCCCCGATCTTTCAGCATACTTAATAATTCAAATGGATGTTCTTGCATATATGGCTGAAAAGCTGGGGAAATATGATGAGCATAAAATGTGGAAGCTTAAAAGCGATGAGCTTCTTGAGAAAATGATACAGCATTTTTGGTGTGACGATGACTTCTGTGCATTGCTATCAGGCGATCATGAAATTGTTAAATCACAAAGTCTCTTGCTATATATACCTATAATATTAGGTAAAAAGCTGCCTGAACATATTCTGGAAAGCTTGATAAAAGGATTAAAGGATGAATCAAAGTTTTTAACTGAACATGGCTTATCTACAGAAAGTGTTTCCAGTGAGCATTATATTCCGGATGGATATTGGAGAGGACCTATATGGGCACCTTCCACCATTCTAATAACCGATGGACTGCTAGAGGCAGGTGAAAAAGAATTTTCGAAAGAAATTGCTCAAAGGTTTTGCAAGATGGCTCAAAAAAGCGGTATGGCTGAAAATTTTAATGCACTAACCGGCGAAGGCCTCAGGGATGAAGCATTCACATGGACATCAAGTATATTCCTTATCTTGGGCAATGAATATTGCTGAAATAACAATTATTAAAGCTGAAGACTTTATTATAGTTGAACAAGATGCTCCCTTGGGTATGGTTGCTCACGAGTTTGGTCATAAACTTGAGCTTCCAGATTTATATGGAAGTGAAGAACCGATTCGAAACTGGACAATAATGTCAGGCGGCTCATATAACGGAAGGATTATAGGTTCAGCAACTAACGGCCTGGGGGCATATTGCAGGGAAGAGCTTCAGAAGNNATATAGTTCCTATAATGGATGGTGGACGGATTATAGGCGTCATTTCTATATTCAGGGACATCACGGAAATAAAGCAGCTTACAGACAAGCTGGAATATGCAAATACCACTATAAAGCAGCTTTATGGCAGGCAAAAGCGGCACCGGCAAAGAGGTTCTTGCAAGATTTGTTCACAAAAACAGCCCCCGCAAGGATAAGCCATTTTTGGCGATAAATTGCGCTTCTATACCCTTTAATCTGCCGGGAAAAATGGGGAAAAAACCGGGATAAAGGTCAGCCCCGGAGAGGATGCCTTTAAAATACTGAACAACTATGATTATCCGGGGAATATAAGGAAACTGGAAAATATAATATCAACTGATATGACAAATAAATTAAAGAAATTATTCATAAAAAGGAGGATTTTGTCATATCGCGTTGAAGTATATGAGAATATAACTGCTTTGTTAACTATTAACAATAAACTTAGCAAATTTTTGTAAGGGGTGACATAATGAACATATCAAAATTCTTGAAAATAACAAGCGCGGTATTTATCATTTTGTCTGTATTGGTAGGAGGCAGTATTTATTTCTTTAATAACGGCATTGCAAATGAGAGGAATGCTGTAAGCAGGCAAACTGAAATGCTGAGATTGGCAGCTGATCTGATTACGGCTACGAATTATAAGACGGACAAGATACGAGCTTATGTGGAGTATGGATTAGAGTCAAGCTACACTAACTATATGACAGAAGTCAATGAAACCAAAACTCAGGAGAAGATCTTTGACAGGCTCACCGAACTGAATATTTCAGAAGAAAGCATGGATCATCTGCAAAACGCATTGTCCATATCTAAGAATCTGTTAAATATGGAAATGAAGACCTTAGACCTCTATAAAGAGGGGGATATAGAAACAGCTAAGTTTATGGTCAATAACTCCAGCTATCAGGAAAATATCAGGGCAATGATGAGCTATCTCGAATTATTCCAAAAAAAGATTAATGAAGAGGCTGAGGCCTATACTGCAGAAATAATGGTTCAAACCAATTTCCTTTTTAAGGTTATTATCATCACCTCGATTTTATTAGTAGCATTCATACTCTTTACTTTTATCATGATGAACAAAAAAATTTCAAGGCTTACCGGGATATCCGTTAAAATGACTGAGCTGTCAGGCAATGAAGGTGATCTGACATCTCAATTGGCCATAAAGAGCAATGATGAGGTAGGAAAGATCGGCACCGCCTATAATAAAATGATTGCCAATCTGAGAAGTCTTATCATAGAAGTAAACAATACTACCGGTGTTGTAGCGAGCGAAACTCTGAAATTTGAAGAAACCATTGCTGAGGCTTCCGGAAGAATGAAAGGAATAAACCAATCCGTGGAAGAAATCACGGGAGGAGCAGAGGAATTGAGTGCAACCACTCAAGAGGTCAATGCATTTACGGAGGAAATAAGTGCCGCTGCTGTTCAGCTTCAGAGCAAAGCAGAAGAAGCCAAAGGCTCTGCCAGAGAGATATGGGAAAGGGCTCTTGTTATTAAGGATAAATCAGGACAAGCCATTGAGAGAGGCAGCGCTATTTATGAAGAAAAGTATGCAAACATAAAAAAGGCTATAGAAGAAGGACGTGTAGTTGAAGAAGTGAGAGTCATGGCGGACTCCATAGGAAGCATTGCTTCTCAGACCAACCTTCTGGCGTTAAATGCAGCTATTGAAGCTGC
>DPSW01000447.1:9824-10661 GCA_003527145.1 Clostridiaceae bacterium
CGAAAAGGTTCACTATGCTTTTGAAAACCTATCTAAAGGTGCTCAGGAAGTGCTCGACTATATGTCGGATGAAATGAAGCCAAGCTATGAATTATTGATAAGCACCGGGGAGCAGTATAGGAAAGATGCTGAATTCGTTAACAGGATGTCCGAAGAAATTTCATCAGCAGTTAAGACGATGTCAAGCTCTATAGACCAAGTAAGTGCATCCATACAAAATGTATCCTCCATAGCCCAGCAGTCTGCGGCGGGCACGGAAGAAATCTCTGCTACTGTCGGCGAAAGTGTGGAGGCTATAGAAGAACTGGTAGAATCCGCTCGAAGCCAGGCAAAGATGGCGGAAGGCTTAAAAGAATTAGTGCATAGATTCAAGATATAAAGCAATAATGGGGTTTCAGTATTTTGTATCATGAGTATACACAATATTGAAACCCTTAATTCACGGAGATAGTTTACAATTGCAAATATAAACAAAGATTCTATACATTAGCTGTCGCTTATCTTCCCGGGATATATTATACTAAAATTAATAAAGATCAGGTCAGGTGATGGTATGAGAGAGTTGGAAAGGATTATTAAAGACAAGGAATTTATTTTCGAAAGCCTACATGATGGTATTTCCATCATAGACCACAGAGGCATTGTCGTTTATGTCAATAACTCCAATACAAGAATAACTAAGAAGGAGAAGAGCTACTTTCTGGGCAAGTATGTGCAGGATATAGTTCCTGATTCGGGCATGCTCGGGGTATTGGAAACAGGGCAAAGACTAATAGACATTACAACCCATGTATTTGACGCCAATGTCATCTCCAATATAGTTCCTATAATGGATGG
>DPSW01000206.1:0-3811 GCA_003527145.1 Clostridiaceae bacterium
TAAATTTGTATCATAAGCTTTATCATCCTTTGATATTAGCTGCCAACCACCACATTTCAAACAGTCTGATTTGCGATTAGCATTGCACCATCCGACGACCTTATTCTCACAATATGCTAAATAGCCTTGTATTTTTCCGCTTTTAACATACTTTATTGCATATTCTCTCCTTACATCCTGAGATGAAAAATCCCTACCCGCATTAGCTTCACTACAGTAATTAAGGCAATAACAACGATCCCATTCCTTATTATCTGTATGGGCTACATTTTCAAAAAAATACAGATAATCGTCTAACAGTTCGGGGGTAAGCCTACATATTCGTATACTCATAATTAACCTCTCTTCTCCGCCAAATATAATATAAATTTATTGTGATACCTTCCCCAGCAATCCACGCATGACACAGTGGCTCACCGGCCGATTACGCCTAACGTTTACACATGGCCAACGTTTCATTTACTTACTATACTATGCCTCATGCTTGTAACCCCAAATCTTCTCCCAATGTCGTGTAATATACCTAAAATGAGTGCCGTCTCAGGGTCCAGATTATAACAATCCTGTGCAATTAATTGTGCGGCTTTACCTACATACATTGAATGTTCTATCCATTTACCTGGATTTAATTTTCGTCCATGGTCTAATAGGATTTTTGCTTCTTCTAAAGTAGGTATATGTTTTCTTATATCTGTTTCACCCATCTTAAATTCAACCCCGTTCTATTTTTCCTTTCATCAGTATTGCAGATAATGTCTCGGCTTGCCGCCATATCTGAACCGGCCTTATAAGGGATACCCCTTGCCGGTGCTCGCACCCGGTGAAGGTATGTGACTACTTATTTTTTATTTGCCACTCATCTTTTGAAATAGACATTTCATATAAAATGCATCCTGTGCCGATCTTTGGGCCATTTTACTGACAGCTGTCCCTATTCATTCGTTGTCAAAATATTGCAACATATTGTCCATATTATACCATATATGTTAGCTCTTCAACATGCTTTCCTAAATAAAACAAAATAGCGGAGAATTAATTCTCCGCTACACTATATTAAAATTCTGCACTTCCTACCGTTCTCGGGAAGGGTATTACGTCTCTGATGTTGCCTATTCCTGTCAGATACATGATCATTCTCTCGAAGCCCAAACCATAGCCAGCATGTTTGGTTCCGCCGTATTTGCGCAGCTCCATATACCACCAGTAGTCTTCCTTATTGAATCCCAGTTCTTCCATTTTCTTTTCCAGGACTTCGTATCTTTCTTCTCTCTGGCTGCCTCCTATGATTTCTCCGATTCCGGGCACCAGCAGATCCATAGCAGCTACCGTCTTATTGTCGTCATTAAGCCTCATATAGAAGGCTTTGATCTCTTTAGGATAATTGATAACAAACACCGGCTTTTTAAATATCTGCTCTGTCAGGTATCTTTCATGTTCTGTCTGAAGATCTATTCCCCATTCTACCGAATATTCGAATTCCTTGCCCGATTTTTTCAGCAAATCCACAGCTTCTGTGTAGGTCACTCTGCCAAAGTCAGAGTTCACTATGTTATCTAACCTTTCCAGCAAGGTGTTGTCTATAAACTGGTTGAAAAATGCCATCTCTTCGGGGGCATTCTCCAATACATAGCTTATCACATATTTCATCATGTCCTCTGCTAATGCCATGTTGTCTTCCAAATCTGCAAAGGCTATTTCAGGCTCTATCATCCAAAACTCTGCTGCATGCCGTGCAGTGTTGGAGTTTTCTGCCCTAAAAGTCGGTCCAAAGGTGTATACATCTCTGAAAGCCAAAGCGAATGTCTCTGCCTCCAACTGTCCGCTAACTGTCAGATTGGTTTCCTTGCCAAAGAAGTCTTCTTTAGTGTCTATTTTGCCGTCCTGGGTCCTTGGCAGGTTATCAAGATCAAGGGTAGTTACTCTGAACATCTCGCCTGCCCCTTCGGCGTCACTCCCGGTTATGAGTGGGGTATGAACATACACAAAGCCTCTTTCGTTGAAGAATTTGTGTATTGCAAAGGCTGCCAGGGATCTCACCCTGAATACGGCAGAAAAGGTGTTGCTCCTGGGTCTTAGATGAGCTATCGTCCTTAAGTATTCCATAGTATGCCTCTTCTTTTGCAAAGGATAATCCGGTGTGGACAGCCCTTCTATCACAATCTTTTCTGCCTTTATCTCAAAGGGCTGCTTTGCTCCCGGAGTCAGCTCAAGCTTGCCTTCGACATAAAGAGATGAGCTTATGTTCAGCTTTGCTATATCTTTGAAGTTATCCAGTTCTTCGCCGAATACGACTTGAACACTCTTAAAAAAGCTTCCGTCGTAAAGCTCTATAAAGCCAAAATTCTTTGATACCCTTATATTCCTTACCCAGCCTGCTACTGTAATGGATTTTCCTGCATAGCTTTCGGTATCCCTGTATAAGCTTTTTACATATACTGTTTTCATTTTATATAACCTCCTAATTTGATTTTGGTTACGGTTAACACGGATTAACATGGTTTTCAATCTCCTCTGCACTATCTTGATAGATCAACATAATATACCTGCCGTGAAAATCCGTGAAATATTCCGTGTCTTGGCCTGGTCTCCGTCTCCCTTTAACAAAAAAATAAAAATCTCTCGCCCCCCCATAAAGGGACGAAAGATAATATTCCGCGGTACCACCCTGCTTGCCTGCTAGGCCTGCTCAAACCCAATAACGGCGGGCACCGTCTGAGCCTACTCTCCATTGGATTTCGGTCAGATGCTCCGGGACGTTCCTCCATACAACCTCGTATCGGCTCCCACCTTCCGCCGACTCTCTAAAACNNTTGCTTCCCTTCATAGCCTGTAAATAGTATTAACAAACATTATAATATTGATACCCGCACTTGTCAATCACCTAGATGTCTCCCAATCGCGGATCAGTATTTACCCTTTCATTTTCATGCTGTTTGTCCAAATGCTTCAGCTCAAAGACCAAGAATAAGGCGGTCAGTATCGATGAAAATAAGTCAGATATGGGACCTGCCGTAAAGAGGCCTTCCAGACCCATAAACTTAGGCAATATCAATATCATAGGTATCAGTATGAGCACCTGACGTGAAAGGCTCAGGAGCATGGACTGCTTTGGCTTTCCTACAGCCTGGAAATAGGCGGAGCTCACTACCTGAAAGCCTATTNNAAAACTCTCCTCAAGCCTTTAGCGCCAAGAGCGATCAACTCAGGATCATTGCTGAAAATCCCGATTATCTGAGCTGAGAACAGCCTGGTCGATATAAAGCCTATGGTGACAACTATCGTCGCAGCCCCTATAGCATATTTTAAGGCGGTTTTCACTCTATCATATTTTTGGGCTCCATAATTGAAGCCTATAATAGGTTGGGCTCCCTGATTTATACCAAATACCACCATCATGAATATCATGGCTACGTTATTGATTATACCCATAGCTGATACTGCAATATCTCCTCCATAATATGACAGGCCCTTGTTCATGAAAATTATCAATACGCTGGAGGCCAGCTGCATGGAGAAAGGCGCTAAACCTATGGTGACTATGGATTTAATAATATCTTTTCTTATTTTCAAGTTAGGCTTTCTAATCTTCAAAAGGCTTTTGCCATAAAGGAAGTAATATAGCACCCAGATCGCAGAAACGGCCATAGATAATATAGTCGCAAGGGCTGCCCCCTGTATTCCCCATTTAAATACAAATATAAAAATGGGATCGAGTATGGTGTTAAGTATTGCTCCAATAAGCATTGTGATCATTGCGATCTTGGGATTGCCTTCCCCTCTGATGAAATTATTCATTCCCATTCCGATCATC
>DPSW01000206.1:3827-7848 GCA_003527145.1 Clostridiaceae bacterium
GCTCCAAAAATCTTGAGAAGGGGATTCATGAATATCAATCCAGCTATAGTCAGCAAAGCAGCTATGATTATCATACTTACCAGAGCATTGCCTAATATCAGCTCTGCATCTTCCTTCCTCTTCTGCCCCAATCTTATAGATATAAGTGAATTAGCACCTATACCGATCAACATGGAGAAAGCCATATTAATAACTATTATGGGAAAGCCCATTCTAACCCCGGCTATACCTAAAGGGCCTACTCCATTTCCTATGAAAACCATATCAACAAAGTTATAAAGTCCATTGACCAGCATTCCCACTATAGCCGGTATGGAAAACTTGAGCAGCAGCTTGGGTATTTCGCTTTCTCCCAGTAATTTTTCTCTTTCAACTATCTGCATAATACTCCTCCTGTCTCTTTTATGTCTCTTAAGATATTTCTGCTGAAACCGATGCTGTCGATCATCTTCGAGATGTCTTCCTGATCGATCTTGTCAAACATCTGCGCGAACTCTTTTTCATAGTTGCTCATCAAGGCCGAGATATATTCCTCTCCTTTCGGAGTCAAAAAAAGCCAGAGCTTTCGCCTGTCATCATTATCAGTTGCACGGTTTACAAATTCATGCTTTTCCAGTAAATCCACCAAGGTGGTCAGGCTTCCCCTTTGCATATCCAGGGCCCTTCCGAGCGCAGACGGTATTATTTTCCCCTGTTTTTTAATCATAAAAAGCGCTTTTTTCTGATTTTTGTTTAAACGCGGCTCAACATCATAGTCTTTGCGATATATACTCCCCATGGTCTGGTTATATAGAGGCATAAATTCAAACATCAGATAAAAAAGTTCTTTAAGCTTCTCGTGCTTCATTGGTTACCTCCAAAAACAAATAGTTAGAATTCTTACTATTAGAATTCTAACTATTTTATCGCTATTTGTCAATATGCTCAATGATATTATTTTATTTATACTTCTATATTCATTTTCAACTAATTAATTCTTCAATATTTAAACGTAATGAGCACCTCTCCTGTAGCACCATCAATTTTTATCCAGTCTCCTGTTTTGATTTTTACTACCGGATCTTCATCATCGGCAAAATCGGTAACAGCAGGAATACCCATACTTGCAACTGCAACACCTAGACGGGCATCCATGCGGGTGGAAATCCATCCCGCAGGCTTTACGCCTGCAATCTGAGCGCCCTTAAAGTGTGCTGAAAAACCGTTGGAACCCTTAGCACACGGGACAACCAAAATCGCATCGTTGATGCAAACTCCGTAATTGACATTACCCTTCTCGTAGATGACACCATCGGTATCTCCCAATGCACCGGAATTTCCGGCTATACTGTCGGGGCAAACAACAGCAGGACCTTCTGCGATTCCTGGATATGCACCGCGGGCTTTCAATCTAAATGTGTTCATTAGCCTTCCTCCCATCTGCCGTTATATGCAGCATCAATGCAGCTGAAAACCTCTCCGTAGTAGACAGGCACTTTTGTCTGATGTCTTATGCCGAAAGCCTGTTTCGCACCGAACATTACCATAGCAGTCGCATGCCTGTGGCTGTCTTCACGCATGACAATGGGGCAGGATCCTGTCAGGAGCGCAGCTCCGGTGTCCTCAATCAGCTTGGTGTAACCGTTGACTGCTGCCATCTCCTTGGTTGCATAGTCTGTCCATATCTGCAGTTCAACACCCTCAGGCAGCTTTTTTCCTTTTACATAAAGGGCAATCTCGCGAATTTCATCAAGAGAAATATGCGGGCAGCCTATGCTGACAAAGTCGACCTTGCTGCTTCCCTTGTCGCACAGAATAGAGAGTGATTCCTCCATATCCTTTTCGGTAACATGGATTTGATGCCTCGGTTTTTTCCCTCCAAGTGCCATATCCAGTGTTTGAGCCTCTGGTGTAAGGCCGACGATGTGACATATTTCCGCAGCACTTGTCACAGAAAGTGATGCGCACAATTGGCGCATCCTATTGATTTCAGCATTTTTTAATCCATTTACGATCACAGGCACCTCATGCTTGGGAAGCAGACGGCCCAGTGTAAAGCCCAGCAGATCCCACTCCATTTGTGTCTCCACTTCAAAATCCAAGGTAAATACACAAGTCGCATAGCGATTCTCCTTGATATGCATTCCCCATTTCGGAATTCTGCCGGTAATAGCCGCGCATACTGCAGCTTCAACTCCGTCGGAATTACCGCAGGCTCCAAAGATCGTATTGCTGATGACCACATTGCTCGACTCTGTCGTAACAAAATGCTCCCCCATCATCGGCACCCAACCCACGTAATAGGGAGTACAGGAATCTACTATTTTTACTCCCATTTCTTTTGTTGCCTCCAGATATTTGCGATTTCGTTCATGAAATTCCCTGGATAGATGGGTACGCTCATACTCTCTCAAATCGCAGCAGGCCGCACAGGTCTGTGTCTTACAGCACTCAGATACCTCCCCGAGCTCTACGATTTCATCACTGCACAGATAAAACTCCGAGAATATCTTTTTGTAGTCGGTGTCCTCTGCATAGCAATCCAGATAATGCTGCGCACCAATAAACAATGTCGCACGGGAAATCTGGCACAACTCCTCGGCGCCAAGCACCTCTGCATAACGTACTATAAACTGCATAGCCTTTTGTTTGAATTTTCCCATTTGACCGTCCAGCATTTGTTTTTCATAATCGGTTAAATGCACCAAAATATCTTCCTCCCTTCTACTTCATTGCACATATCCATTGTCCTTAAAGAGTGGGGTGGATCACTTCCTGAGGAACACGAACGATCATGTCGGTAATTTGCGGTTCAGTAATACCGCAGGACAAAAGCGTTTCAATGAAACGCAGCATTCCCTCTGCAGGACTCTCGAAGCCAGCTTGTCCTCTATCGGTAGCCAGATAGACATGCTTCGAGCCAAGAATTCGTATGGTGTGAGCCATATATTCTGCGGTGCATGCTCCTTCACAAATGTTAATCCAATTCTTCTCAATCAGCACACCCTTCTGCATCAACTGCTTCTGAACTGGAAGCGAAACAACCGTACGCTGCCATTCGGGATGGGTCAGCACCATCCGGACTCCGCGCTTTCTTCCCTGGGAGCAAAGCAGCATAGATTCCTCCGGGCTTAAATGGCCTGTCCCGAGACAGGCATCATACTTTTTTACAACATCAAAAATATCGTAAACCTCACTTCGCAGACAGCCGCTTTCATCCATCACACGGATTCCAGGGCGAGAAAAGAAGTCTCCCGGCATATTGCCGCTTAAAAGGCAGTGATATGAATCCCGTGTAGGCATCCACACATAGGAGGCCCCCATCTTTAGTGCACTTTCCACCGCGTAGGGGTTTAACCCGCCGACAGGATGATTCAGTGCCACAGCACCATATGCTCTCGCCTTAAAATCGGAGTACCTGCGGTTTACCAACACCGCACGGGCACCTGTAGGCTCNNCCCGCCATACCGTATTCCTCGGCTTGTTCCAAAAGCTCAAAATCATCCAAAGAACGCTGGAAATGTGATGGTGCTGTATGAACATGCAAATCGTAAGCACCATATAATAATTCTGCAGCTTGAGTTCTACTACAATTTCGCATTATTCAATCCCCTTAAATAACTATTGAGCCAAAGCTTTCTTCGACTCAATAGTAAATATTTGTGGTCTTGATTAATTATTACAATTTGGCAAGCAATTCATAATCATCAGGATGACGATCAATCAGTATTGTGTTGTCCATCCTTTCCTTATACACGCGACCCATATCAATATCCTGATATAGGATCTCCTCCTTATCAACCGAACACATTGCCATAACATTTCCGATAGGATCCACAAATTGTGTAGAGCCACAAAACGGCNNATGAGAGCTATATAAACCGTATTATCCAGGGCTCGAACCATAGAAACCTTATTCATCCAGTCTTTAAAATAGGAGCCATCACGCCATGCAGCAGGACAAATAATTAAATCAGCTCCTTTGAGTGCAAGTATCCTTGTGGTTTCAGGAAAACATATATCATAACATATTACAATTCCA
>DPSW01000359.1 GCA_003527145.1 Clostridiaceae bacterium
TTTGCCGGACGTTATCTTTAATATGGCGAGGTGTCGGGCATCCATACCCGGATTTGTTAGGAAGATTTTTTTATGGCTGTAAAATAAGACGAAATAAAAGTTATTTATATTTTGTGGGAGGAATTACCATGACATGGAAGATAGGTATAATATGTGCAGGAGATAGAGCGATTTTCAAGGAGCACCATACTAAAGATAACAATGCATCTCTACAAGGGCGCATAGAGTTGGGGCAAGAAGTAGGCGCGCCATATTGCTTAACCGGGTACGAGCACCGCCGGGGGGGGTATTTCTTATATGTACGGTTCAGCAGCGTCGGGCATGCAGACCGTTATATGAAATGCCGATATAGAGGAGGGATTTTTCGAAGGATAGTGTATTGCCGCGCATCCATGAGCGGATTTGAAAGCGATGACTATGATGATTTTCTAATTGGTTGTTGTAGAAAATCATGAGCTAAAAAGGGGGATGTTTATGAGAGATAATCTATCAAATGATATTCTTAATGAAATATCATTAAAGAATGGGGAAAAGTTAATATTGAGAAAGCCTAAAGTAGAAGATGCTGAAAATATGATTAAATATCTGAATTTAGTTGGCGGAGAGAGCGATAATCTACTGTTTGGTAAAGATGAATTTCGTCTTACTGTTGAGCAGGAGAAGGAATATAAGTCTTGGAGTTAAAGCAAGCAACTACAGGGCTGTTAAGATGTATGAGAAATTTGGGTTTAAAAAGCGATTTAGGTGGTTGACGTCCGTGTCAGCCTTTGGCTCTGCAGGCACTATCCATCTTCTGACACAGCATGACCGTTGGTGCTGGAGAATTTAGCAAAGGGGTCAAAATTATCAATAGTATTGGCTTATTTTACAATATATAATTTCAAGTATAGAGACATTTAGGAGGAGTAAGCAAATGATATCTGCTACAACAGCAAAAATTATAAATATTTTACCGGATAAATTTGTTACATACATATCTAAAAAAGTTGTTGATAAGTACCTAAAAAAATATGCCAATATAAACACAGAGGGAAGTGAAAACTTAAAGGGAATAAAAACACCAACTATTTTTATATGCAATCATTTAAGCAATTCTGATGGATTAGTTTTAAACAAGGCTTTAAAAGAGATTGATCCAACTTTTGTAGCAGGTGTAAAGCTATCAAATAGTGCTGTTCCAAGTATAGGGGTTAATGTAATAAAGACTACAAATATAAAACCTAATACTGCTGATATAGAGGGTCTTAAGAAAATTATTAAGATCGTTGAGCAAGGGGAAAGTTTATTGATTTTCCCGGAAGGCACTAGAAGCAGAGTTGGTAGTTTGATAGAAGCAAAGAAAGGAATCCTTCTTATAGCAAGGATGACAGGGGCTCCTATTGTACCTATTGGATTATATGGTACAGAAAGACTGTTACCTATAAATAAAGAAGGAGATATGAATGCGGAAACCTTTAATTATGCAGATGTTCATATCAACATAGGAAAACAATTTGAATTTCCCAAGAGAGCAAAAGAACAAGATAAAAAAGAATATGAAGATTTTGCCACAAAATATATAATGAAGAAAATAGCAGAATTGTTACCTGAAAATTATAGAGGAGTATATAAATAAGCAGGCTGAAAATGATTGGATAATATTCCTTCAATATGACGAAGAGCCGGGCATCCATGCTGGGCTTGTCAGGGAGGTTTTTTGGATAGTTTATATTATTTCATAATTGTAAAATATAACGAACTATATAGAGGCTTTAGAATTTAATTAACTTAACATTTTACTATGACTATCAGATTGCTGATAGGAGAGGAGGATTTATGGGCTTAATTAATTATATATTAAAAGTATTAGCAGTTCTATTTTTATTCATAGTAATGACTAAAATTTTCATGGCAATTGCGGGCTATATAGGTAAGCAATTTGGTTTTGGAAGGTTTTTCATAAATTTATGGGAAAGAGCAATGAAAAAGAAGAGTATTTGAATTTATATTGGTGGATACATGCGCAAAAAATATTTATAGCTATTTATAAAAAATTAAATATTCCTGAAAGCAAGGCAATTTTTTATGCTGAAAAGGTTCGTTATGAAATTATAAAACCTGATGAATACATATTATATGATGATACTATTGAAATGCTTGATTTCTTTAAAAGTGAAGGGTATGCAAATATTATTTTATCCAACCATATTCCCGAATTGCATGATATAGTAGAAAAATTAGGATTAATAAACTGTATAGAAGATTGCATTTCTTCAGAAAGCGTAGGAATAAAAGGTGTGCTTGTAAGAGGAAAGAGAGAAAATACCATAAAATATTATTCGAAGGATTTAAGAGGACTTAAAGAAATTATTGATAGAAAGCACATTATTTATGTTATATGAGATAAAAATCAAATAGAGGTGGCAAATATTTCTATTTGCACTATTGATAAAGCAAAAGGGAAGTGATATATTTATAACATAAGGAGATAAATATATCACAAAAGGGAGTTGCCTTATTATGATAAAAAAACAATTTTATATGGGATTTGCGGGCTTCCTGGGTTTTATGAGTTTTCGTTATTTTTATTCCGGTAATTTATTAGATTTATCATTCATTGGATTTTTTGCTTTCTTTGCGAACTTTATTATTGCAAAAATTAGTGGAAGCAAGGAGGATGAACGATATATTGAAGATAAGAAAACAGCATTAGCGTTTATTGGTCAATTTGCTATTATTGAACTGTTTATTATATGGTGTGCCACAGTAGTTGTAAGAAATATTGATTTTATTTGCGTACTGCTATCATTTTCATATGCAATTACACTAAATATTTATGCTATAAAACTATATATATTAGAGGAAAAATAATATGGCTGAATTTATTTGCAATCTTAAAAAATATAGACAATTGAAAGAACTTACACAAGAACAGCTTGCGGAAATTGTGGGTGTACGAAGGGAGACAATAATGAGACTTGAAGCCGGCAAATATAACCCTTCATTAAAACTTGCTGTAGATATTTCCAGAGCAGTAAATGCTCCTATTGAAGAAATATTCATATTCGATTAGTTTCCTACCTTTGACAGTTTATTGTCAAAATATTTATCTTATATGCAACGCAAATCAATCAGTAATGCTTCAGAGTGAAGATTAGTTTAGGGGGAATTTTGTGATTTCTATTAAAGGTAAAGATGGAAAGTTTTCTTTTAGAGTTGCAGGGATAGTGATATATAATAATAAAATTCTTTTACAGAGAGCGATAAAAACTGGAGCTTGGGTATTACCTGGTGGCAGAGGTGAAATTAATGAAACTTCTGAGAAAACCTTAATTCGAGAAATAAGGGAGGAACTTGGAGCAGATATAAATATCAAAAGGCTAGTATGGATTATAGAAAACTTTAATGCTTACGGAGCAGAAGGATTACATGAGATAGGCTTTTATTATCTTGGGCAATTAAGCAGCAACTGCAAGTTGCTTGACATACAAGGGGATTTTGAAGGGAATGAGAATAGCATAAAGTTAATTTTTCGGTGGTTTGAAATTGATGAAATCGATAAACTGGAAATATATCCATTATTCTTGAGGGATAATCTCATAAAAATCCCCCAAAATATCCAGCACATTGTAAATAATGATTCATTAAAAACAATTACATCGTGATATTTATAAAAAACATAATAGAGAAATTCTCAAGGAGGGGTGGGTCAGGCTGTCTTACCTTAACTCAGAAAGCAGGGTAAATAAATTTGAGCGGGTGGATTCATGGATGCAAAAAGATTTGCTGCCGAGAGAGCTGTTGATTACATACAAGAAAATATGGTCGTAGGCTTAGGAACTGGCTCTACCGCTTATTGGGCCATCCATAAATTAGGATTGAAAGTTCAAGAGGGGCTTAATATATGGGCGATTGCAACATCTATCCAGTCTGAAGATATTGCAAAGAAGCTTGGAATTCGGTTGATTTCTTTTTCAGAAATTAATGAAATTGATATCACAATTGATGGTGCCGACGAAGTGGATTTTAACTTCAATTTAATTAAAGGCGGAGGAGGCGCATTATTACGAGAAAAGATCGTAGCTGCAAATAGTAAACAATTCATAATTGTTGTCGATGAGAGCAAATTAGTAAAACGCCTTGGTAAATTTCCTTTGCCCATCGAAACAGTTAAGTTCGGATATGAAGCAACACTAAAAAAGCTTCACAGATTGGGTTGTGAGCCAAGATTAAGAATGATTGACGACAAGGCATATATAACAGACAACGGGAATTACATAGTTGACTGTCATTTTGGAAGCATTGAAGACTCTCAAGAACTTCATGATAAAATTAATCGGATTCCAGGAGTTGTTGATAACGGGTTGTTCGTAAATATGACGAGAAAAGTAATAGTTGGATATCAAAACGGGAAAATAAGGGAACTTGAGAAGCGGATTTGAATGTAACAAGGAAGTCCTGCCATCTGATAACAATGCATCTACACAAGGGCGGGAAGAGCAGAAGCATGAAGTAAGACAAGCAATATTGCTTTACCGGATGAGAGCACCGTTAAGAAGCCCCGCCTCTTAGCAAAGTGTAGGCGGTTGGAGTACGTCACACTGAGAACTACAGATTATTTGTTTTTTAGGAAGTGATAGCATCGAATATACTTGGATATAATCGCATCATTATTGTTGGTAATAATGGCAGCGGAAAAAGCTTTTTGTCTAAAGAATTGTCTGTTATCACTGGTTTGCCACTGGTNNCATGGAGAAATTACTACTTATATAGCAGAAATTATTGTTGATATTAGATATAGGGGAAAAGGTATAGGAAAAGCACTAATAGATATATGCCATAATTTATATCCTCATACAAGACTAGATTTACTTTCAACTGAGGGTTCAGATGAGTTTTATAAAAGTGAGAATTTTAGAGAAATTGCAGGCTTTAGAAAGAGTTTTTTATAAAAGAAATCAAATGCATTAATTCCTTTTGGATTTTTATTTTTTTAGTAAAATTAAGAACTATTTACGGCTCAGGCGTGCCGGTCATGCAATGCCCGGTTTTTAGGGTGGGTCAAAGAGGTTAAATTAGGGAGGAATAAGCTTTATGTCATTTTCTATAGAATTACATTTTGATGAGAAGAGCAATTTGATTATAAGAAACATGTGGAAGAAGTTAAGGGAAAGAGGTA
>DPSW01000355.1 GCA_003527145.1 Clostridiaceae bacterium
CATCCTCTGTATTCTGTCTAAATAAACTTTCTCCCATGCAGGATCATTGCTTATTCTATTTGCGTCTCCGGCCAGTTCAAAGCCGTGGCATTCAAGATCTGCTTCATCCATAACATATAGACCGTATCTATCACATAAATCATAAAACCTAGGATCATTAGGATAATGGGAGGTTCTTACAGCATTTATATTATGCCTTTTCATCAAAAGTATGTCTTCCTTCATCCATTCTATTGGAACAGCCCTTCCTAAACATGGATGATGTTCATGCCTGTTGACCCCTTTTAGCATTATAGGCACTCCGTTTACCAGAAAATTTCCGCCTTTTAGCTCGACTTGTCTAAATCCAACCTTGATAGGAACAATTTCAATAATATCTCCCTCACTGTTTTTTAAGGTAACAAGGAGATTGTATAGGTTAGGGGCTTCAGCCGACCACTTATGCGGACACTTTACTTCCAGTTTTGAATTTAATAAGCTTCTGCTTTTAGACGATATATTAATATTATTGATAATATGGCTTTGTATAGAAGACAATTTATGCTCCTCAAGAAGACTGCACTCGATTTGATAATCTGCTGCATGATTTTGAGAGCTGTTTTCTAAAATAACATCTAATTGTAAAATGCCGTCTTTATATGCTTTATCAAGTTCTGCTTTTGCAAATATATCATTTATATGTATACCAGGCCTTGCTATAAGGCATACATCTCTGAATATTCCGCTCAACCACCACATATCCTGATCCTCCAGATAGCTTCCGTCAGACCATTGATAAACCCTCACAGCTATGTTATTCATACCAAATTGTATATAAGGAGTAATATCAAATTCTGCAGGAAGGCGGCTGCCTTTGCTAAAGCCAACTTCTCTGCCATTTATCCATACATAAAATGCACTGTCCACTCCTTCAAACCTCAACAATATCTGCAGGCCTTCCCAATCCTTTCCAATATAGAATTCTCTTTTATAGGATCCTGTAGGATTTTGAGAAGGAACATAAGGAGGGTCTATTGGAAAGGGGTATATCAGATCCGTATANNTCTTGCATTTGCCAATTTCCAGGCACTTTTATATCAGCCCATACACTTATATCATAATAATCTACATAAAAGTCAGATGAAGCCTCTATGGGTGAAGATGAGTAATCAAACTTCCATGTGCCGTTAAGAAGCTTAAAGCGGCTTGATTCGCCTCTCTCAAAGCTAAGAGCAGAATCGATATCTTCGTATGGTATAAAATATGCTCGGCTGCACAAACGATTGCGATGCAATAAGTCAATATTTTCCCAATCTTTTGCAAGAACCCTATCCATATATATTCCTCCTTGTATATGGCAGTTTATCTTCAATACGCATTTTACATGTTTTATCCTATCTATCATACCAAAAACTTTTAAGAAAACGTTTTCTATCAAAGTAGTTTTTCATGTTTATATAATAACATATTATATTACTTTGTACAAACCTTATTTAAAAGTATTGACATAACAAAATCAAGGCAAATAATACTATCTGCCTTGACCCTTATACCTAGTCTATTTTGTACCTCTCCCTAATGTATAAACACCTTTATAATCTGGATCACCAAGGCTCGGCTGTACTAATCCTTTAATAAAGTTACGTGTGTAATACAAATCAATAGCGGAATATAGTGGTATTATAACACACTTGTCCTTTATTAAGATTTCTTCTGCACGCTTGAACAGTTGTGTTCTTTCATCATTGTTTGTGGAAAGACGAGCTTTTTTTATCAACTCATTATACTCTGCATCGTTAAAGCCGTCAGCATAGTAGCCGCCTTCAGCATAGCAGTCTAAGAAGGTGCTGGGATCATTATAATCAGCATTCCATCCATTATTGAACAATTGGAATTCCCCTTTATCAACCTTGTCATAGGCTACGTTCCATTCCATCATCTCTATTTTTAGATTGAAGCCTATTTTTTCTCTGAAAACCTGCTGATACCATTCTGCTTCTTGCTTGGTCCTCTCATCGCTGCCTCTCATAGTAATGGAAATTTCAGCTTTTGCTGGATCCGGATTCAATCCAAGTTCTTTTAGTCCTTCTATGAATAATGCTCGAGGATCTGATACTTGACTAATAAGTTGCTTTGCAAATTGTGGATTTCCAGCTTTGTTTTGGTATTTTTCGTCACCAATCTTGTTTACTGGAGGAACATAATGGTAGCCAGGTATGGATTCTGATTTTACTATATCGCTTATATAAGCTTCTCTATCGATACATGCAGACAATGCCTGCCTTATCTTGGTATTCTTTAAATATTTATCTTTTAAATTAATCTGAAGGAAATCAATTCCTTGAGCTTCAAGCTTCTGTACATCAAAGTAACCTGTTTCGTCAAATTTCTTTTTCCAATCTGCATCAGATACTCCACTGACATCGTAATCGCCTGTTAGTAGTGCTTGCATTCTTGCACTTGATTCATCAAGCATATTCCACACCATTTTATCAAGATAAACATTATCCTTATCCCAATAATTTGGATTCTTCTCATATACTAGCTTGCTATCATGTACCCACTCTTTTAATATGAAAGGTCCATTGAAAACAAGCTGTTCAGCTTCTGTACCATATTTATCGCCGTATTTCTCAATAATGTCTTTTCTCTGGGGTTTAAGGCAAGTAAAGTAGGCCATTTGTTCAAAATAGGGAATAGGATTCTTTAATTTAATGACCAGTGTTTTTTCATCTGTAGCTTTTACCCCAACCTGATCAATTGTAGCCTTGCCAGTATTGAATTCCTCGCCATTTAAAATAAACATGTTGAGGAACCAGGCGTACTTACTTGCAGTTTTTGGATCAAGACATCTTTTGATGGCGTATTCAAAATCCTCAGCTTTTACTGGAACGCCATCGCTCCAAAGTGCATTGTTTCTTAAATGGAATGTCCATTCTGTACCATCGGCATTGCTTTCCCATTTTTCAGCTACGCCTGGTTCAATTTTATCACCATCAGGTGTTCCTTGAACTCTGGCTAAGCCTTCGAAAATTGGTGCCATGCAACGGAATGTACTATTGTAGCTTGTTTTTGCGGAGTCAAATGTCTCAACCTCTGTGCCACGTCTATATAAGACTTGTTCTTTGTCCATGGTAATACCATTTACCACTTTAGTGTTTTCAGCAGCAACCGGTGTGTCACCACCTGCCGGTTGAGCCGGCTCCTTTTTACCGCATCCGGTAAGAATTAACGAAAGAATAAGTACAAGTGCCAGCAACGATGCAAATACCCTTTTACTCTTCATTTTGCAACCCCCTAAATTTTATTTTTATTCAGCATGCAGCTGAAAATTTAAACTTAATAATATTTATTGTATTTAGAACAGATGACATGCTACAAAATGTTCCGGTTGGATTTCCTGAAGCTGTGGCGTTATTTCGCCGCATATAGGCTTCGCATAACGACACCTCTGCATAAATCGGCAGCCAGGCTTCGGATTTATTGGGCTCGGTATCTCCCCTTCAAGCTTAATCCTCTTCTTATTGCGTGATAACCTGGGATCCGCTATAGGTATTGATGAAAGTAACGCTTGTGTATAGGGATGCTGAGGATTGTCATATAGATTACTGCTAGTTGTAAGCTCTACCATTTGCCCCAGATACATTACACCAACCTTATCCGATATATGTCTGACCATGGAAAGATCATGAGCAATAAATAAATAGGTCAACCCTAAATCTCTTTGCAAATCAATCAGTAAGTTTACAATTTGCGCTTGTATGGAAACATCTAGGGCTGAAATAGGTTCATCACAAACGATAAACTGTGGCTCAATAGCCAGCGCCCTTGCTATTCCTATTCTTTGCCTTTGCCCGCCGGAAAACTCATGGGGGAACCTAGAGGCATGCTCCTTATTCAATCCGACTAGTCGCAAGAGCTCATATATTTTGTCCATCCTTTCCTGTTTAACATACATCTTATGTATATCAATGCCCGAAGCAACGATATCTCCTACGGTCATCCTAGGATTCAAGGATGCATACGGATCCTGAAATATGATTTGGGCTTTTTTGCTCAATTCCTTTTTGTCTTTACCCTTCAGATTATTAATATGTTTGTCTTCAAAGTAAATATCGCCGCCGGTAGCATTATAAAGGCCTATTATAGTGCGGCCGCAGGTTGTCTTCCCACAGCCCGACTCCCCGACTAATCCCAGGGTCTCTCCTCTATTGATGTTAAAGCTCACATCATCTACTGCTTTTAAAATAGAATTGCGACCAATTGTGAAATATTTTTTTAGACTTTTTACTTGTACTAATGGCTTATCTTGTGGCATTTGCTTCACCACCCGTCTCAAATATTGATGGTGCACTAACCTTTGGCGCATCCTGATGTTTGAGCCAACAAGCGACCTCTTGCGTATCGCTTAACTTGGTTACCACAGGCATTTCTTCCAAGCAAATCCTCATACAATATTCGCATCTTGCTGAGAAGGGGCATCCTATTGGAGGCTGTATAAGATCAGGAGGCGTCCCTTTCAATGAGCATAATCTCTCNNAAGCCTATCCTGGGAATAGATCTTAGTAAAGCCCAAGTATATGGATGCTCCGGCGAGTAAAATATTTCATCCACAGTACCTCTTTCTACAATAGTTCCGGCATACATTACCTGAACCCTATGAGCTACATCTGCAACAACGCCCAAATCATGAGTAACTAATATAACCGCCGTTTTGAATTCTTCCTGCAAATTCGCAATTAAATCCATGATTTGTGCTTGTATGGTCACATCAAGAGCTGTTGTAGGCTCATCAGCAATAAGAATGCTTGGATTGCAAGCAAGTGCAATTGCTATCATAGCACGCTGCCTCATTCCTCCGGAAAATTCATGAGGATACTGCTTTATTCTGCTTTCTGCATTAGGTATATTAACGACTTTTAACATGTTTAGGGCTTCATCAAGGGCATCCTTTTTTTTCATACCCTTGTGAATAATGAGATTTTCTGCAATTTGTTCGCCTATTTTTGCAGTAGGATTTAAAGAAGTCATGGGATCTTGAAATATCATAGAAATTTCAGAGCCTCTAATAGCTCTTAGTTCCCTTTCCTTCATTTTTAAAACACTATTACCTTTGTAACGTATTTCAGAACCTTTTTTTATTTTGGCTTGAGGCGGCAAAAGTCGTAGAATAGATTTTGAAGTAACAGTTTTGCCGCAGCCTGATTCACCAACAATTGCCAGGGTTTCACCCTTATTAAGGCCAAAACTTACTCCTCTAACAGCTTGCACTTCTCCAGCATAAGTTTGAAAAGATACATTCAAGTTATTTACTTCTAATATTTTTTCCATTCTCTCGCCCTCCCATCACTACTGCCTCAGCTTAGGATCTAACGCATCGGTCAGTCCGTCACCCATAAGGGTAAAGGCTAGCATAGTCAAGCTAATAAAGAGGCAAGGATAAAATAGCATATAAGGATAAAACATAAGTTTTTGTTGCGCTGCAGCTGCTAATGCGCCCCAGCTGGTGTCAGGCGGAACAACCCCCAAGCCAATATAGCTTAAAAAAGCTTCAGTAAATATAAACCCTGGTACAGACAATGTTGCACGAACAATTATAATACCAAGAACATTGGGCAACATATGCTTGATAATAATTCTAGAAGGACCGGAACCCAAAGCGCGCTCTGCATGAATAAATTCCATTTCCTTAAGCTGCATAACTTGTCCTCTGACTAAGCGTGCCGTATTATCCCAAGCAATAACAGTCATCGCAAAAACCAAGGCAAATACGCTTTTGCCCATTATAAGCGAAATCAATATTACTACGACAAGATATGGTATACTGCCAATAATTTCAACAATGCGCATCATAATGTCATCGACAATGCCGCCGAAGTAACCTGATATTCCTCCATATAGTGTTCCTACTAAAACTTGAACCATCGTGCAGCAAATACCGATGATAATAGATATCCTGCCGCCTATAGCAACCCTAACAAACAAGTCTCTTCCCAGTTCATCCGTACCAAACCAATACTTGGCGCTGGGAGATAGATTCTTATCAACTGTATTAATTTTTGCAAAATCATTTGGACTAATCATAGGTACAACAAGAGTAAATATTCCTATAGCTATGAGCAGTATTGCTGCTATCACAGCCACCTTATTCTTTTTAAAACGACGCCATGAATCCTGCCAGAAAGTAATGCTTGGTCTTAGCATAGCTTCAGCTTTACTATCATCGCAGCCTATAATATCAAATCTATTTTGTAAATTAGTTCCTGCCTCTGACACTTCTATTCCCTCCCGCCTTTAGCAACTCTTATTCTTGGATCTACTAATCCATAAATGATGTCAACAAATATAAGAGATATTATATATAGTACTGCAACAAATATTGTCAGCCCCATAATCATCGAGTAGTCATTCAAGTTAACAGAATTGACGAAATAAGCACCTATGCCGGGAACAGCAAACATCCTTTCCACTACAAAAGCTCCTGTGAAAATAAATAAAATATTTGGAGCTATTAAAGTTACCATAGGAATCATTGCATTTCTAAGAATATGTTTGAAAATTAAACGAAATGTTGAAACGCCCTTTGCTCTCGCAGTTACTATATAGTCCTCATTGACTACACTTAAGGTGCTATTTCTCATATATTTACTATATGAAGCTATTCCTCCCAATGCTAAAGCAATACTTGGCATAATAGTATGTTTGAATTCTCCCCAGCCAAACAAGGGAAGAATGTTGTGCTTAACAGCACAAAAATATTGAAGAAGTGATGCGAATACGAAGCTTGGAACACAAACACCCAGAATAACCAGAAACATAACAAACTGATCAACCCATTTACCTCTTTTCAACGCAGCAACAATTCCAAGAAGCAATCCAAATACAATTTCTATCACTGCGGCTTGAGCACCGATAACAGCGGAAGTAGGCGCATAATTAATGATTGTGTCATTGACGGTTCTTCCGGTATAGATGAGAGATTCGCCGAGATCCCCCTTGGTGATCAGTCCTTTTAAATAGTATATATACTGTATATGCATAGGTTGGTCTAAATGATATTTGGCCCTGAAATTAGCATATGCTTCCTTTGGCAAATGCTTTTCACCTTGCGCCATGGGATCTCCCGGTATAGCATGAATCAGAAAAAAAGTAATTGTAATAATTACAAAAATTGTAAAAATACCATAAAAGGATCGCTTGATTATAAATTTAACCATGATATTCTCCTTTCAATGTTATTATTATGTATATAGAAAAGGTTTTCTATTATAATATTATTAATTATATTCTATATATATTAAAAATATCCTTCATATTTTTTGCAAATACCATAATCTCTAGATATTTTTAAATATTAGTAAAACACCGGGTGTAAAAATACATATCCTTTGTTTTCTGTGATATAAAGCAAAGTCTTCCCTATNNATTATAGTAAACCTTTTCTGTTTGTTCTGTATATCTTGAATCAGTTATTATAGCCCTGCTGCTGAAATTCAATAGCAAATATGAATCTGAATTGGTAAAGCCGCTAAGATATATGATATTTGCGTCTTTTTGAAGGAATATGCCATCCAGATTCTTGCATTGGAGTATCTCAATAATTTTTTCTATTCTCTTTCCCAAGAATTATCATTCATTAAATATTCTCGGAGTATTAACAGATAATAGCTTCACTAGCTTATTAGTTCTGTTTCTCCAAGTATGAGGTTCTGTTGCTTCGTAATGAGCACTATCACCGGGGTATAAAACATATTCTTCATCCTTATAGTATAAAGTTAAAATCCCTTCCAGCACATATATGAATTCTTCTCCTTCATGTGGTGCCTTAGCCGGAGATCCTTCTTCGTCACAAGGCAAAAGAGTTACCATCATCATTTCCAAATTCCTGTCAGGTATTTCTCCTGATAACTTGGAATATATAAAAGAAACCTTATCATGTTGAAAGTATTCCTGTTCATAGCTCTTAAGAACTATGGGGCGGCCTTTTTTAGGGGGGCTGAAGAATACTGACAAATCTACCTCCAAAGCTTCTGCTATGTTTTTAAGAGACAATATGGCAATAGAGGTAAGCCCTCTTTCTACTTGAGATAAAAAGCCTACGGATAAATCCGTCTTTTCGCTTAGATCCTTTAAGGTCATGTTTTTTTCATTTCTTATTTGATTTATTTTCTGGCCTATCTCCTCTTTCATTCCTGCACCCCTATACTATAATCATATTTCTGTTTGAATTGTTAAATACTCTTGCACTATCTCCATCCACCATCACTATGTCTTCTATTCTCATACCGAATTTACCGGGAATATATATGCCTGGTTCAATGCTGAAGCACATGCCTGTTTTTAATATCTGCTTATTCCCGCCTTTTATATAAGGGGCTTCATGAACTGCTAATCCAATGCCATGTCCTGTTCTGTTTATGAAGTATTGACCATAGCCTTCTTTAGTGATTATATCTCTGGCGACTTTATCCACTTCTTCTGCTGTTATTCCTTCCCTCACGGCTTTCTTGGCTTCAGTGGTGGCCCTCAGACATATCTCATAAACCTTCTTTTGCTCCTCTGTGGGTTCCCCTACAAATACTGTTCTGGAAGTATCGGAGCAATAGCCCTTATATCTGCAGCCAAAATCCAGCACAACCAAATCTCGCTCCTCTATTATTCTCCTGTCACCGTTATAGTGGGGCTTGGAACTGTTTGGGCCCGAAGCCACTATTGGATCGAAGGAAAGCTCTTCTCCGCCTAGTTCTATCAACAATTCTTTTATCTTATTAGCGATCTCTCTTTCTGATGCACCAGGCTTGATAAACTTTATAATTTCTTCAAAGGCTTTGTCCGCTATTTCTCCGGCTTTGGTCATATATCCAGCTTCTGCATCATCTTTTCTCAGCCTTAATTCTTCAAATATTATAGCTTTGTTTACATATTCAGCCTTTATTAAGCTTCTCATATCGATGAGATCAATAGCTCTTATTCCATCATTTACTGCTATTACTTTTTCACTAAGTACATAATCTAATTCCGCCCTTTCAAAGGCACCCATGACTCCTCCGCCATCAGACCATTTGTAGATATGAGCCTCTTCTCCTAAAGCTTCCCTCACTTCTTCATAATATAATTCAGGACATATGAAGAACCATCTTCCGTCAGACAAAAGAAAAAAACCCCTGAATCTTTCATCTGCAAAAGGCTTGATTCCGGCTAGATATTCTACATCATGACCGGGTCCCATCAGACATCCGTCTACCCCATAGTTTTTCAATAATCCTATCAAATGATTCAATTTTGTTTTACTAAGCACAATCATCATCTCCCTAAAATACAGTTTTCTTAAAATATATTCTATATATATTAAATTTATCCTGCAGCATTTACGTATTACTTAATTTTTATAATTTAATAGTATTTTGAAGTAGATGGAGCTTAGCGCCGTTTATCCCCCGCAATAAAGAAATAGTAGTATTGGCAGTTTGACTATCAGGTAAATAAGTTAAAATACTAACTTTATATTAATCTTATAGAGCGAATTAATTCTTTACTGCAAAATAAGATAAACATAGATTTGTTTATCTATATTAAAATTACTCCCCAAACATAAACAGCTATATTTAGGGGTTTTAACTTAGTTAATCAGTTTTAAAATCCCTTATGCTCCGTTCTTTCTATTATTTCATTCTGCAAGGCTTCTCCCAGATCATTGAAGTAATCGCTGTAGCCTGCAACACGGACTATCAGGTCCTTATAGTTCTCCGGGTTCTTCTGTGCATCTCTCAAAGTTTTAGCATCTATAACGTTGAACTGTATGTGATGGCCGTCCATCCTGAAATATGCCCTGACGAGCTGAGCCCATTTCTCCAGGCTTTCCTCGCTGCCGACTACACTCGGGGAGAATTTCTGATTGAGGAGAGTACCTCCGGTTCTCAAATGATCCATCTTTCCGGCAGATTTGATAACACCGGTTGGGCCTAGCCTATCTGTACCTTGAACCGGGGAAATGCCCTCGGATTGAGGCATGCCCGCTTTTCTTCCGTCTGGTGTTGCTCCTGTAACCTCTCCAAAGTAAACATGGCAGGTCGTAGGAAGCATATCTATCCTATAGGTGCCGCCGCAAACTGTTGGTCTCCCGTTTACTTCATCATAATAGGCATTGAAAACCTCCTTCATTATATCATCAGCATAGTCGTCATCATTGCCATACTTTGGTGTTCTGTTGAGGAATAGCTGTCGTATTTCTTCCCTGCCTTCAAAGTTTTTGTCTAAAACATCCAGCATTTCAGCCATAGTTAGCCTCTTGTCATCAAACACATGCTTTTTTATAGAGGATAAGCTGTCCGTTATGGTTCCTATGCCCACACCCTGCAGGTATCTGGTATTGTACCTGGCACCGCCTGCATTATAATTTTTAGCCTTCTTTATGCAGTCATCGGTTATTATAGATAAGAAGGGGCAGGGCATATTGTCGATGTAGAGCTTTTCCATGACATTGTTGCCCCTGATCTTTATTTCTATGAAATGGTGAAGCTGCTTTTTAAAGGCTTCAAACAATTCATCATAGGATTCAAAGCTTCTCGGATCGCCTGTCTCTATGCCGATCTTTTTGCCTGTCCTTGGGTCCAAGCCGTTATGCAGTGTTATTTCCATTACCTTTACCAGGTTGAAATATCCCGTGAGGATGTAAGCCTCTTTGCCGAAGGCCCCTGTCTCGACACAGCCACTGGTGCCGCCGCATCTTGCGTCCTCAATGGATTTTCCCGCTCTCAGCATTTCCTCTATTACGGAATCCGCATTGAAGATCGAAGGCTGGCCAAAGCCGGTTTCTAATATTTTCAAGGCCCTCTTCAAGAATTTATCCGGATTCTTCTTGCTGAGCTGAATGTTGGAGCTTGGCTGCAGCAGCCTCATCTCCTGTATGACATCCAGAACCATATAGGTCACATCATTTACTCCGTCTGATCCATCGATAGTAAGACCGCCGTTGTTTATATTTGCAAAATCGGTGTAGGTTCCGCTTTCCTTCAATGTAACTCCAACCTTTGGAGGAGCAGGCTGATTATTAAACTTAATCCAGAACAATTGAAGCAGTTCTTTTGCCTTATCATCCGTAAGAGTGCCTTCCTCAATGCCTTTTTTGTAAAAAGGATAGAGATGTTGATCCAATCTGCCCGGGGAGAAAGCATCCCATGTATTGAGCTCAGTGATCACGCTGAGGTGAACAAACCAATACATCTGAAGGGCTTCCCAGAAATTTCCCGGAGCATTGGCAGGTACATTTGTACAAACTTCTGCGATCTGCAGCAGTTCTTTTTTTCTTTTTTCATCCTTTTCTGCCGCTGCCAGCTCAAGAGCTTTATCTGCGTGTCTTTTGCCAAAGGTTATTATTGCATCGCAGCAAATGGTCATGGCTTTTAATTCTTCATGCTTCGAAAAGGCTTCAGGATCATTTAGAAAATCAAGCTTAGCAATTTCTTCTTTTATATCCTTTTTGAAATCCAAAAACCCTTTTTGATACATTTTTCCGTCAGCTACTGTATGTCCCGGAGATCTTTGCTCCATGAACTCGGTGAAAATTCCGGCACTATAGCATTCCTTCCACTCTTCGGTCATATTGTTCAGGAGAAGATCTCTCATGGCTTTGCCTTCCCAATACGGTATTATCTCTTCCCTCTGAACCTTTTTAGACTCTTCCGAAACCTTAAAAAATACCTTATCCCTTTTATCCATTACTTCAAAGTCTTCTATAGTATGGCAGCAAAGCTCGGGATAAGTAGGAGTAGCCTTAGGCGCCGGACCTCTCTCCCCGACTATGAGCTCATTATCATTTATGCATATGGACTTGTCCTGGCACAGTTCTTTGAAAACCATGGCGCGAAGAACAGGGATAGAAACCTTACNNTTGTATGCATTTGTAACGATCTGAGCTCTTTCGATGGACATAGTGGGTACTGCGTCAAGGCTTTTCTGTCTTAAATCTCTGACTCTTTCATTCATAAACTCTAACCCCCAATTTTTACTTTAAATCCAAATGCTTTTAGCTTTTGAGCTATCTCATCCATTCTGTCATCGGACGGAGTCTTTATATCAGCAAGGCTGTATTCTGAGCCCAGCCTTTTATACTTTTCCATTGCTATATTATGATATGGCAGAAGATTTATCTGCTCAATGCCGTTTAATGCGGACAGAAACTTTCCTGTCTCCTCCAAATTGGCATCGTCATCATTGATTCCCGGAATAATAGGAATCCGTATAAAAATCCTCTTTCCAAGCTTGGTCAATTCTTTCAAATTATTAAGCATCAGTTCATTTGAAACCCCTGTATATTTTTTATGCTTGGCCTCATCCATCATCTTCAGATCATACAAAAAGAGATCTATGAATCCGCTATGCTCTCCGAGGATATCTTTTTTTACAAAGCCGCAGGTATCAACCGCTGTGTGTATGCCCTTTTTCTTGCAGCTTTTAAGCATTTCCAAAAGAAATTCAGGCTGCATAAAAGGCTCGCCGCCCGAAAAGGTAACTCCACCGACCGATTCCTCATAGAATATATTGTCCTTCTCTACTTCTTTTATCACTTCTGCTGCTGTCATAGCTTTGCCGGCCATCTCCACGGCTCCGGCATAGCAAACCTCTGCACAGCTGCCGCAGCTGATGCATTTTTTAATATCGACTTTCATCCTTTTATCTTCTATCGCTATGGCCCCGGTAATACAAACCTCTGCACATTTACCGCAACCAATACATCTGTCGGGAAACCTTACCATCTGCCGCTTAACCTGCTGGCTCTCCGGATTATGGCACCACCAGCATGTCAAGGGACAGCCCTTCATGAAAACAGTTGTCCTTATTCCCGGGCCGTCATGTATAGAATATTTCATTATGTTAAATACACAGCCTTCCACGCTATCACCTCATCTATATTTTATTGCAAATAATGTGCCAATCTTCGCATCTTGCGGGAATAGGCTGATTTAGTTATTTTAATATTTAGAAAAATATAAAAAAGGCACAAGAGTACGCTTTTTAGTACTACAGGTGCCTTTATTTACATTTCTGGTACGGTTTTTGGTACTATTCACTTTCTTCACCGCAGCTTTTAATACCTAGTCTCTTAAGTTTGCCATGGAGAGTCTGTTTTGGTATTTTAAGCATCCTGGCAGCTTTTGCGCAATTTCCGCCCGCTTCATCTATGGCGGATATGATTACAGATTTCTCATACTCTTCTACAGCGTTTTTCAGCCCCACGCCTCTAGGTATCTCCGGCTTTTCTTTTTCTTTAAACACCGGAGTCTGACCAAATATGCTGTAATATTGCAAATCTGTGAGATCTATATGATCTCCATCGGTAAAGTTCATGGCGCTCTCTATCATGTTTTCCAGCTCTCTCACGTTGCCTGACCAATCACTATTGAGAAACCTATCATGAACTTCTCTGGTCACACCTTTAATATTCTTATTCATTTTTTGATTAAAAACCTTAATAAAATGATTTGTAAGTATGGGTATATCCTCTTTCCGTTCTCTGAGAGAAGGAACATATAGGTATATCACATTGAGCCTGTAAAACAAATCCGGCCTGATTATATTATGCTCCAGCATCATATTAGGCTCCATGTTGGAAGCGGCAATTATACGTACATTCACCTCTTTGGTATCTGAGCCTCCGATCCTTCTTATGACCCCATCCTGAATAACTCGCAGAAGCTTTGATTGAAGCTCAAGATTCATAGAGTTTATTTCGTCCAAAAAAAGGGTACCTCCATCTGCTAGTTCAAAAAGCCCCGGTCTATCCTTTGCTCCCGTAAAGCTTCCCTGAGCAGTTCCGAATAATATGCTCTCAAGAAGGTTTTCCGGCAAAGCTGCACAGTTCTGTGCAATAAAAGGCTTGCTGCACCTGCTGCTGAGATTGTGCATGGCCTGAACGACGAGCTCCTTGCCTGTACCCGTCTCCCCATATACAAATACCGAAGAATTGCTGTTTGCCACCTTTTTTGCTTTGTTTTTCAACTCCAGTAAAACTGTACTCTCTCCTACGATGTCGGAAATGGTGTATTGAGTACCGTT
The DNA here is from genome assembly GCA_003527145.1 of Clostridiaceae bacterium. GTDB lineage: Bacteria > Bacillota > Clostridia > Lutisporales > Lutisporaceae > Lutispora. The sequence continues at coordinate 14,035 of DPSW01000355.1, forward strand.
GAGTGCTTTATGTCCATCACGTTTTGTGTAAAGCTCGTTTTGGAGCATTAGAACTTTTTCCGACNNCCTCACAGTTGTGAGATCCTTAAATATTTCAAAGGCCCCTACAAGCTCCCCATTATCAAATACCGGTATGGTAGTGCTCAAGATAGAAACGCTTTTTCCTTTATAATTGACATAGTTTTGCACCTGATCGAGCACAGGCTTTCCGGTGGTCAAAGCTTTATAGAAGGTGCTATGGTCCTTATCCAGATGGGGAAATACTTTAAATAAATTTTCTCCCACCGCCTCATCAGGATCAAAACCCGTTATCTCTGTTGAAGCTGCTTTGTAAAAAGTGATGGTAAGGTCTGCATCCAGCACTATTATGCCTTCCTCCAACCTGTCCAATATAAGTTGTTTTATCTTGCTTTGATCCATGACTAAGCCTCCTTATGAATTGTTATGGTCAGCTCTGCGCTAAGAGCAATGTGCTGCAGGAATATGCTACCCATATAATAACATATTATAAAGCTAATCGGTCAAAACAAACCATCTGAGAAATAGTTAAGCAAAAAATCACCCTGCTGGTCTGCAGAGTGATAGGAAATACTTATATCAATAGGTGATCGTATTTTGCGGGCTGACTTTATCACTCTATCTCAAAATTGCATGTTACTACTGCTGTAATCTCTTTATCTATGGTTGAAGTATCATTGATACCATAGTCCGAAACTTCGGTAGAATACAAAGGAGTGATCTGAAAAACTCCCACCCTGGCCGAACGCAATGTGCCTATTTTGCTGCCGGTGCCATCGGCGATTTGCATTGCCCTGTTCTTTGCATCTGCTGTGGCTTCCCCCAACATATCGACTTTCAAATCAGCAATCTTTGTATAGTAATATTCAGGCGGATAGGATTGGAATTCTACTCCTTCATTGATCAGGTCGGTAGCCTCTCTGGATATTGCAGTTATCTTCTCCACATCGCTGGATGTGATTTCCACCCTCTGCTCCAGCCTGTAGCTCGCGATTTCATTGCTGTACATGCCGTTTGGCAATACCACGTAATAAGGATTGGTAGATATGGATGATATGATTATATCCTTCTCATCTATCCCCTTGCTTACGAGATGCTTCTTTACCTTTTCCAAATCCAGCTTCAGCTTGGCATAGGCATCAGCAGTTTGTGCCGACTGAGCCGAAAAGCTTCCACGCCATGTGACCAAATCCGATTTTATCTGTTTCTTTGCCGAGCCGGTAACAGTTATGGTTTTATCTCCTGCCTTCATCTTTATGATACCATTTGTTACGATTGTTGAAGATAGGATTATCCCCAATGCCAGGATAACTGCTATTAATGACCACACCAGATTGTTTTTGTTTTCTCCGTTCATAATGATACACCCCCTATTTTATTATCAATGTTGAAATGCTTTATCCTGCTCCCATATGTCATTATTATTAGACACAAAAAGTTTAAATAGAGTTCCCAATTTAAGCAGCAAATAATATATAATATTTAGTACTAAAAAGAAAAACCGACACAACGTATCGGTTATACTGGCCTGCGCCTAAGTGTCCTAATAGAAACCTCATGTTCTCCAAGCAGTTCATGAATTGATTTGTTGTCTTCTATCATGGCATCCAATTTTGCATTAACTTCTGTTCTAAACTCCATCAGACTAGCAGTATGATTTTTTATTCCTGCTACTTCTTTTTTGAGATCTGCTACTTCAGTTTTTATGCCTGCTACTTCAGTTTTTAGATCTAACGCTTCAGCCTTTACGTCTTTTACCTCGGACTCAATTTTACCAAGCTTTTCTACTACAAATTTTTGGAATTCTTCGTTTGTCATCTTTTCAACTCCTCTTTGTAGTATTTTTCTCATTTAAAGTATAGCATACATTTTCTGGTTTATCCAATAGTAAAATATTAGATGCATTATTAGATCTCTTATGATCTGTTTTCCCCAATTATTCTAGCTTCTAGATACTGAATTAACTCTCCAAGGGGAATATTCTTCTCCTCGGCCTTCATCATATCCTTCAGCTTCACAGTCTGTGACTTCAGCTCCTCTTCNNCTTCTCCCATTATGATGACATAGGGAATTTTTTCTTTGTTGGCATAGTCAAGGCTCTTCTTCAGCTTTCTGCCGGTCATTTCTATATCAACATAGAATCCATTGCGCCTGAGCTCTTGGGCCAGCTTCATTGACTCCACCTCTGTACCCATGGGAATTATATAGAATTCTACGGGTGATCTGAAGCCATCTTTATTTTGTATGGACAATGCAGTATAAATCACATCAAGACCGAAGGATATGCCTACTGCAGGATATTCTATTCCGTTATCCAAAAAGCCTCCGATGATGCGGTCATATCTCCCCCCTCCTCCAATGCTGGAGGTAATACTGCCGTCACAAAGGAATATTTCATAAACTGTACCTGTATATATATCAAGACCTCTCGCCAGAAAAGGATTGAGCCTTGCTTTGGATCCAATACCCATAGCATCGAGATAAGCCCCCAATTCTCTCAATTCCTTTACACCCTCGGCAATCATGGGATTGCTGCTATTGTTTCTGAAATACTCCAGCGGGTCACCCTGTGAGTATTTCAAAGTTGAAAGCAAGCTTGAGATGATCTCATCTTCTATGCCTTTTTCCATGAGTTCCTGACGCACTCCCTCTTCGCCTACCTTTTCTATCTTATCCAAAGACAGTATGACTTCATTTATGCTTTCTTCCTTTACATTGGCACTGGTGATGATCCCCGATAGAAGCTTGCGGTTGTTATATGACACATAGGCATCAAGCTCCAGCTTCTCAAATACCTCCACAGCCATGGCCATGAATTCGGCTTCTGCAATGACCGACTTTACTCCCACCATGTCCACGTCGCACTGGATGAATTCACGGTTTCTCCCTGTTTTTACCGGGCCGTCTCTGAATACCTTACCTATTTCATACCTTTTAAAGGGAAGTCTCAGGTTCGGATTCATGCCTACTACTTTTGCAAAGGGAACGGTCAGGTCATATCTTAGAGCGATATCGCGGTCTCCCTGATCCTTCAGCCTATATACCTCTTTTAAAATCTCTGCACCGCCTGCATACTTGGAGGCCATTACATCATAGTAGTTGAGAATAGGAGTCTCTAGGGGCAGATATCCATATTTCTCAAAGGTATCTTCCAATGTTTTTCTAATCTTGTTTCTGATATATTGCTCTTCCGACAAATAGTCTTTCGTACCCTTCAAATTGCGAAGCTTTAATTCCATTATAAATTCCTCCTTAAAGATTATCTTAGTCAATTTTTTACTGGGAAACCCTACGGTTCATAAAGTTGAGCCTTACATTTCCACTGTTTTGGAAGCTATACTTTCTTGCCTGTTAAAAAAATAAAGAGCTATGCAGATTTTATACCTGCACGGCTCTTTATGATATCAACACCATCGCAGGCACAAGCACAATCAGTGCCTGCACCTACGGATTATTTCCTAGCTGCAAGCACGCTTCCTATGATGGTGGATATGATTATTCAGTTTTGAAATAATAGTGCAAATCATAGTGCGCTTCTCCTTTATCGCTTTTAATAGATAATACCATTGCGGTCCCAAAACTTCAAGCTGCCCAAGGATATATGCTCCAGTAGGAAAAGAATATATAATATGGCTTGAAACAAAGAATAAGGGAGGGGGATTCTACTTTCTATTTCCAAACCCGATCCAGTTTGAAGAATTCCTGGAAATAACCTAACATTGACATTGGGCTCATAAGTATTTGGTAAAACAGGACATAAAAAATAAATCCCAGTTTATTTTTGCGTATTCTTAAATTCAAAGACCTAAATACGCCTTTTTGATAGCTATATAAAACGTAATTTTGCACCAAGCAAAGCGGAAGCACAAAGAGAGTATAGGGGCCTACTACCCAATACTTTCCGAAAAAAGCTAAAATAAGTCCGGGTATCCAGCAAAAAGTATAAATAAAATCAAGATATGGCATTATCAAATTTATGCCGGTCATATATCGCACATACCCCATAGGCTGCTTCCATGGCTTCACTAAACTTAAGGCCTCTATCATTCCCCGAGCCCAACGGCTTCTTTGTCTTAACAAATGTTTCAGACTGGCAGGTACCTCTGTAAAAGCCACGGCAAGAGGTTCAAAATAGACCATACAGTTATTTTTTAGAAAGCTCCATGTTAAGACTATATCCTCTCCTATTGCATCAGGCCACCCACCTACTTCCTTTATCACGCTTGTCTTGTATAAAGAGAAAGCACCTTGGGCTACAAGAGTTCCCTGATATAACCCCTGCAGCCTTTTGATACTGGCTATGCCAAGAAAGTAATCCCACTCTTGTATCCTTGCTATAAGATTCTCCCGGCTGTTTTTTGCCAGAACAGCACCTGCAACAGCGCATACTTTCTTTGGAGCAGATCCCATTCTTGCTACTAAGTTTCTTATGGCAGATTTATGAAGCAAAGTATCTGCGTCCAAGGTTACCAAATAACCCGTAGCTACATTATTTAATGCATTATTCAATGCATTGTTCTTGCCCGGCTTCGGCTCATGCAGAACATGTACAGGCAGCGACAGTTCCTCCGCTGCTTCTATAGCCTTTTCAGCAGTTCTGTCAGTTGAATTATTATCCACGACTATGGTATTTATTTCACCTCTATAATCCTGTCCCTTGATATACCTGAGGGTATCAGCAATATTTTTCCCCTCATTGCGGCAGGCGATTATAATAGTTATTGATTCATCAGGATCCGAGGTCTTAAAGGGAGGCTGCCTGTCCAAAAGCAAGCTGACTACCATAAAAGCATTAATATAGCCTGGCAGATAACCTATCCCTGCAATTATGATTGCAGCAATAGGAAGTGAAACTATTTTGCCTAAATCTGAGACCCAGGGCAATGACAGAATTATTGAAAAAATAGTCCAGGCAGCTGCCGCTGCATGTCCAATCCAAAACTTCATTTTTACAGCGATGTATTTTTTCATATAATCTCCTAAAATAGCTGCAATAATTTAGCAATAATAATTATTATTAAATATCGTCTATCGCATGCTTATTTTATCATTATGCTGCAATGAGGTAAAGGAGAATATGATGAAATTTTTCGGTTTCTGTCATGTAAGTATTCACTCTAATGACTTTTTATCCCTTTTTATGCTTATTTGACAATTCTACATAGTGCTGCGCCGTTGCTCTCAGCGATAACACCTCTTCCTCCGCAAGTTCTCTTGTTATTTTTCCCGGAGAGCCTATAACCATTACATTTGAAGGTATCTTCTTGCCGGGAGGTATGACGGAGCCGGCAGCTATGATTGCATTGTCCCCTATCTCAGCGCCATCCAATATTATGGAGCCCATGCCTATCAATACATTATTTCCGATGATGCAGGCATGAATAATGGCGCCATGGCCTACAGTCACGCCATCGCCGATTATCGTAGGACAATAGCGATTGATATGAATGGTACAGTTATCCTGTATGTTTGTGTCTTCTCCTATTGAAATATAGTTATCATCACCGCGTATCACGGTTCCANNTGCTTGCATTCTTTTTAAGCTTTACATTTCCAATAACAGCGGCATTATCCGCTATGAAACAGCCGGAGTGAATTTCAGGCACATTCCCTTGATATTCAATGATCATCTTCCATCCTCCTGTGTGATCTTCTTCTGCATACATTAAAGCATCATAAGCTTTGTTGCTTGCAGCTTGATTATATCATAACAAATAAGAGGGTAGTACCGTAAGTACTATCCTCTTAAGGCAATTGCCGTTTACGCCCTGTAACCGATCAATGCAGCTCCGATAGCTCCTGCATATTGGGAATCCCCATGGGAATAGATGCTGCAATTCATTTTTTTCTGAAGTATAGTCCTGATTTGGTCATTCTTCGAAACTCCGCCGGTAAAAAGCACTAAATCCCTTATTTTTATCCTATTGGCTATATGTGCAATTTTATTGGATATGGAATGAAGTATGCCGGAAGCTATGGAAGCTTTGGTAGCCCCCGACGCCAGAAGGCTTATAACCTCGCTTTCCGCAAATACGGCGCACATGCTGTTTATGTCCCTCGGCGCCGATTGAGCCGCCAGTTCCTCAAGCTCATCTACTTCTGCCTCAAGTATATGGGACATCACCTGAAGAAACCTTCCCGTACCTGCGGCACATTTGTCATTCATTATGAAATCCAATACATTGCCCTTCTCATCAATGGATATGGCCTTGCTGTCCTGGCCGCCCACATCTATTATTGTCCTGGCCTGCGGGTTCAGGTATATGGCGCCTCTTGCATGGCAGGTTATCTCGGTCACCCTCTTTGTTGCAAAGGGTATGGATACCCTGCCGTAACCAGTGCCGACTATTGCAGCTACATCGCTTTCCTGCCCTCCGCTTTTGTCCAGCACCTTCCTGTACAGCTCTTCTCCCGCTTCTCTCAGATTCCATCCTGTAGGCCGCATCAGCATGTACATATTTTCCCCGTCATAGGCAGCGGCTTTTGCGCATACAGACCCAATATCAATCCCTATAGTTATCATGTTTTTCTCCTTGGAAATACTCAAAGCTAAATAAATCTAATCTCTGTATTTTTTCTCTCGAGAGAGTGAAATCCTAATATATTTATACCGTATCTGCCAACTATTTCTTTTATGGCTTTCTCATCTTCACGGTCATATTTTATTGCTATGCCGCAGCATTTGCTGAGCTGCCTGGGAGTAGGAGTTATGGTATATTTTATATTGTTCTCCTTCAGCCTTTTTTCCAGCAGCAAGCCATCAGTATGAGTATTGAACAGTATATAATAATCCAGCTCCACGATTTACCCTATCATCTCGAGGAAGGCTTCCACTCGTGTTTGAATCTGACCCACATCATCATTGCTGTAATCGCTTTCAATAAAGAGCACAGGTATGCCGGCGGCTTTTAGGGCCTTCTCTACGTTAGCATACTCAATATTGTAGGTATGGCAGAACTGCAAGCTGTTATATATTACACCATCTGCTTTGAATTCCTTTGCCAATCTGATAATATCATCTTCTCTTCCTTTGTTCGGCGTAAAGCAGGCGCAGTTGATCTTGAGATATCTGTCTGCCAAAGCATTGATCATTTCATCCATTGTTGCTGCACTCTCATCTACAAGATTTTCAAAATACCTTGTGCCTGTGCAGGTCTCTTCAGCAACAACTATGGNNTTAGTATATGATGTATTTTCCAGTTTGGAACAGCCATGGGAGTTCCGCTTATCAATATTCTCTTGTCATCTTTTTTGCTTACGGATACTTCATTTTTTATTCTTTCTTCCAGCTCTTCGCATAGCTTATTGGTCATTTCTATAAAGCGTTCAGGATTGTCATAAAAAGCGATCTGAGATATGAGCAGTGCGTCTTTACCGCTGATCGGCACATTTAATGCCTTTCTGGCAGAGTATAGCCTCAGCAGGGCCAGTCTTTTTCTGTTGCAAAGCTTAATGGCCTCGGCAAGCTTTGCCTCTGTAATTTCATTGCCTGTAAGCTTTTCTAACTTTGCCTTGAGGTCATATATTTCTTCCGACCACTTCTTGTAGTCTTTGTCTCTCTTCATCTGGGGAAGGTCC
>DPSW01000426.1 GCA_003527145.1 Clostridiaceae bacterium
AGACTTCAAATATTTAACATATTCTTCCGTTTCTTATATCAACAAATGTCCTTATCTATTCCATATAGATATTCATAGCCTTTTTAACATTTTCAATGGTTTCATTGCCTATCCTATTTGCTTTTTTGCTGCNNTAATATCACGTACCTTGCTTTTATGCCCTTCATAATAAACACGTTTTTCTCTAAATGGAGCAAGGAGTAAATTTATCTTTTTTGATAAAAGATCTTTACACGCTATACAGCCAATATTAGCATTTCTGCACATTTCACAAATGTTTTCATATTCGCTATGATTAATTGCCTCATGATATTTGCTTACTGTACATATATCCGGATTGCCTTTGTCTTTTATGCTTATCCTGCTTTTATCAGTAATTGCTGATTTTACTTTTTCATTGACCTCTTCAATAGTATCCGACAGATAGATTGCATTGCCAAGACTTTTACCCATTTTAGAATTTCCCTCTAAGCCGATAAGCCGAGGGGTATTACTAATCAGAGCTTGCGGCTCTTTGATAATAATCTTGCCTTTGCCATATAGACTATTAAACCGCCTTACAATTTTTCTTCCCTGTTCTATGTGCGGAAGCTGGTCCCCTCCCACAGGGACTAGGTCTGCATCACAAAAAGTCATATCTGCGGCTTGACTTACAGGATAGCCCAAAAAGCCATAGCTCAAATCATCATAGCCATACTGACTGGCTTCCGTTTTTATAGTTGGATTATGTCTCAATGAATTCACCGAAACAAGCATTGAATAGAATACCGTCAGTTCTGCAATGGCACTTATTTTAGATTGTAAAAGCATAGTTATGTTATCAGGGTCTAATCCTACGGATAGATTGTCAATTGCAACATCATAGATGCTTTGGTTTATCAGTTCCTGCCGTTCAAAATGAGTTGTCAGTGCCTGGACGTCAGCTAATATAATGAAAGTATCATATTCCTTTTGCAGCTTGACCCTGTTCTGAAGGCTCCCTGCATAATGTCCTAAATGTAATTTGCCGGTTGTTCTGTCACCTGTTAAAATTCGTTTCATCTTAAAAATCTCCTTTACATTATTATTTTAGAATAAATACCACCAACCATCTTTCATAAAATCATCTCCTTAAAAATAAAAAAGCTCCTATCCCAAAAGGGACAGAAGCTTACAGCTCTGTTAAGCCACCCAAAAACAAATTATACGTACTAACATACGCTTCTATCATAACGGTTAGGATTTCCGTCAGCACCTACTTGCAAAGCTTTCGAGCTGCCCTCATAAGTCCATTCAACATAGAGCGAAATGCTATATTCTCACCATCAATAGCTCTCTGTATATTCAGATTCCCATGTTTACTACTCTTATTCAACGGTTTCATTTTTTATTTTATTATATATCTTTAAAAATTATTTTGTCAATTTAATAAAATAACCTTATTGATGCTGCACATTGTATAAAAAATACGCAGTATTTTTTATGCCTCTGGTCTTTGGCCGCTAGCCTCTAGTATTAGAGAACTCCTTTGGGGTCATAGGTTACAGGGAACACGGATTAACATGGAATCTTCCGCTGCAATAGCTATAAAATCCTGTTTTAATGTCATCCTGAAGGGGGAACGACTGAAGGATCTTTTCNNCTCCCAGAATGACCGCAAGGCTAGGCTTTTACGGCATTTTATAAAAATCTCTCCGTGTTAATCCGTGAAAAATTCAGTGCCTTTTCGTGTTTGCCGTTCCCCATCACAATATTCTACTTATATGCTTCATATAGATCAGCAGATTTCTTTGCAGAATCGCCACCAAAGATTTCGATATTATTACTTCTCTCTAATGCATCCTCTGCAAAAGCCAAAAAATGATAACAATATTCCTCAGAATTCTGTCAGCGTTGCCGTGAAAATGCCCTTGCGGGATTATCTTTCTTTGCTACAACCAAGATTCCACTCTACTTATTAAAATATAAAATCAGCATGAATAGCTTCTTGATAAGATTCATTGTCATAATGCTTTAGAATAAGCAAACCTCTGTATGTATTAAATCTTCCTTTCGAGCCTGATTCAAGAGTAAAATGAATTTTGCCGAATAACTCTTTCCTCTGTTTATATAGCCTCTTTTCAAGGCAGTCTTCACTAAATTGATTGCATTCTGCATTCGATTGTCATAAGGGTATCCAATATGTACAAAATACTCTAATGCCCGAAAACAGTCATATTTCCAACGGCAGGGATAATGAAAGCTAATGATATCCGGGCGGTAATCATACCCGTTTTTTTCGTAATCTGCAAATGCCTCCAATACAGAAATGGTCGTATGTACGGAACCAACAGTGGAACGGTTATGAACCGAATCCCATGCACAATTCCAGCCGCCGTCGTCCATTTAGTGCTCTAAAATGTAATCAACAATTTCATTTGTCCTGAAATCATGGAGTCTCCCATAACAAACAAGGCTTAGTAACATTGCGGACATGCACATATCCTGATATTTGGCTTTAGAAACCTTACCGTGATTTTTCCAAAGATCATTCAGCACTTTTTTCGTACCGTCCTGATAGTAAGGATTATCAGGGTGAATCTCCATATACTTTAACTCCAATAATGTGTATGTGCTTGATATCCACTTGTTTATTCCTCCTCCATTTGATAGGCAAGATACTGCTCTTTAATCTCCTTCGCCTTGCCCTGTGCAACAGGGACAGAGGAAAGAGTCTGCAAGGTCACCTGATGATTTTCGATGGTATCCACATACTGCATATTCACAAGATAAGAGCGATGTGGTTTGATAAAACATCCATATTTCAGAAGTTTATCACAGATAGAGGAAAAAGGCTCCGNNTCCGTACACTCAATTACTTTGCCGGAGCGCAGGTGATACAACACATTTCTGCCTATGACCTCGGCAAAAACCAAATTGGAGATCAGTATTTTCTGTATTCCTTCATTACTCTTTACAATAATTGCATCCTCGTCTTTTTTCGCTTTGATCTGCTCCAGCATTTCGTCAAAAGTGAAGAACAGTTTTTCCTTTGATATTGGCTTTAGCACATAGTTAATTGCTTTCACCGAATAGCTTTCCAAAGCAAACTCGGGCGATGAGGTAAGGAATAAAATCGGCGCTGTTTTGTCAAACGTGCGGATTTCCTTTGCCGCATCAATGCCTGTAAAGCCCGGCATAATGATATCCAGACAGTATGTATCAAACCGCTTTCCTTTTTCTAATACTGAAACCAGCTCAAAGCCATTTGAAAATACGGCGTATTCGCAGTTTAGATTTTTTGATGTTCGGTACAGGTCTATAAGCTGTACCATATTGGACAGCTCGTCTATATTGTCGTCACAGATGGCAATCTGCAGCATAAGTACCCCTCTATTTCTCTCTTATTCTATTTCTCCAAGCTAAGTTTACCATAAAAATCGAATATTCGACACCATGTTTCATGTCGAAAAAATCATGTTTCATGCAGCGGACAGTTTTTTTAGGAAATCTTTGATAGATTTAAGGCATGAAACAAAAGTTGTGAAGGAGGAGCAATATTATGAAAAAACGCTTTATGAGCATACTGCTCATACTGTGCATGGCGCTGACCTTGCTACCAATGACTGTGGTAGCGCAGACGGCAGAAAAACCCTACAACGAAGACGATGTTACATGGATTGGCACAACGGACGAGTATAAAAAAACCCTGTCCGCGTTCTTTGACGAGAACGGTCTGCGCTTGATGCCCGTGGGAGACTTGACGGATGACGGAGACCTTATAAACATCAAATACGGACTTGTCAGGCGCGACGGCACTTGGGCGGCGCAGCCCGTTTATGAAAAGATAGAAGCGGATTATCTGGTTCCCTACAGAAGCGCATTTGATGCGTTTGAACAAAAATTTGTAGAAACAACGGACCCCGACCCCAAGCCGACGGAAAGAATTTTTCTTGACGGATATGTTCAGGCGACTCGGGGCGGAAAGATGGGACTGCTTGACACCACGGGAAAAGAAGTAATCCCCTGTAAATATGAAGCGGTAGGCTTGCCTGTGGATGGCGTGAGCCGCGTCATCGTGAAGTCGGGGGACAAATACCTCCTCGGCTACTGGGGCTTGGCGTCAGGAAAGGAAATTATCGCGCCGAAATATACTGTCAGCGGACAGGACAGGACTGCCCACGGCAGTCCTGCGGAATCTTGGGTAAAAACCGATAAGAGTGTTAAGCGGTTAAAAGCGTGGTTTGACTTTGAAGACGGATACGCGTTAGTAACTTCGGGAAAGGAAGAAACGGTAACGCATGAAGCCGGTAATAAGAGCGATAGCAGCCGAAGTACTTTTGTTTATTCTCAGATTATAGACAAAAACGGAAAGGAAGTCCTTCCCGGCGGACCTTACGCCTATGGCGGTTATCATTCAGGTCCCTATATGGTTTATAAACAGGTGGCGAATAAAAAACTATCATTAAGCAGTGTAAGCTTTTCCTCATATGATGTGTACGGCGTAGTCGGACCAAAGGGCATCGTGATACCCGCCCAATATCACGCCGGCATCAGAGGAAACAGCGCAACTGGCTGGTACCTCGCCGACCCGAGAATGATCGTTATTCCTGAATTTTCTTTGGTGATAACCGATAGGTGCGCTGACGGCGTTATTCCCGAAAGCGCGTCTCGCAGAGGCGCCGTTAATTTCAACAACAAAGAGATTGTTCCCTTTAAAGGGGCATACACTTCGGATAGTATTGATGTTTTTGAAACAGTATCCTATGACCCCTCGCTGAAATTAGTTTGGTCCGTCGCAGGTTGGTTCAGACCGGACGGGACAAAAGTTTCCGCGGGGAACTGGTTGTCTACTTATCAGAACGGATACTTCGTNNAGAGTCAATAAAATCAGCGTAAGCGGTGTTGTAAACCCAAATACAGGCACGGTGTATAGTCACAGCAATCTGCAAGGCTCCGGCTTCTCTCCTGTCAGCGCGGCCGGTACGCTTTGGATAAAAAAGGAGGGCCTTTGGGGACTTGTCAATCTGAAAGGAGAAATTCTGCTGCCCTTTGCATACGAAGATACAAGTGCGGGGGTAACCTTGAAAAGACCTGGGGAAGAAGTCGAACATTTCTTTGACAATAATTGGGTAAGAGCAAGCGGCGGATATGCTTTTGTAAAGAAAAACGGCAAATGGGGTGCGGTTGACTCAAAGGGCGCAGAGCTTTTGCCGTGTATCTACAACGATATTATCAACAATTACAAAGATAATTCTAAAGTACTGGACGGTTATCTGAATATTCAAGACAGCACAGGCAAGTGGGGCGTGTATAACTTAAATACGCGAAAAATAATAACCTCGTGCAAATTAGCAGAACAAGTAACTATGAATCAGTACCTTATCGGCAAAGGACTAGTCGCGGGTACTGCCTCTATAGGAGTCGGGGATTCACTGTATGTTCTGCTTGATGTGGATACCGGAAAAATATTAACCCCCACCTATTTTGGTATCAGCTCCGCAGGCAGTGTTAGTGGACATCCTCGCGGGTTGTTTCGTGCCGTACCATCCGACGACTATTATGGACCGGACGGAAGGATTGTGTTCCCGAGGGCAGAATTATTGACCGAAACCCGTTCCGGCTATACGGTTAACGGCAAGTATGAACAAACCAATAAGGGCGTAGGGGACGATCTTACGCTTGTGGTGAGAGACGACAAGGTCGGATATGTTAACGCCTCCAGATTGGCGAGAGAAGGCAGGTCCCTGCCGACCAAGCCGCGCGTAATACCTAAGCCGCTGCCGTTAAAGCTCGGTATCTTTCTTGTGACAAACCCCGACAAAGATGTTTATGCCATAGGCAACGGCTTTGATACAAAAGGCATTGTTGTGCATTATCAAGATGAAAAGGGGATTCGCAGCGTTTTGGATAATTCAAAGGTCAAGTTTACTACCTCCGGGATTGAACTGACTGAAGGCCGTAAATGGACTTCCCTCGGCACTAAAGTGATTGAAGCTGAATATAACGGCATGAAATCCATATATACGTTTGCGGTCAAAGTTATTGAAGCCTTAGAGGGACAGGTTTTAGAGGAAGGCGATTACTATCTTCAAATCCTTGGCAAATACCTTTACCCTGTGAAGGCGTCGAGTTGTTATTGGATTGAGCTTTCGGACAAAAAGCCTGACAAGCCGTTTAACGTAAAGCTGATAAATGCCAGCACCAGACAGTATTCAATCGCTTATGACGGTGAATATATATATGCGCCGGCGTCTGCTCAAGGAGAGCAGCTGATATCGACGAAAAGCTCAGTGCCGCATTACTGGAGAATCATGAAATATACTGATTTCTGCACAATCAGGGATTTCAAGAACCAAGGGCAGATTGTCAACGCAAGCGGGCAAAAGAAAGCTAACGGCACAAAGGTTATTATTTGGAATCAGAAAGGCAGCACGCCTGAACACGCGAAAGTCAGCTTTATCAAGCCTTAGAACTTGGTGAAACAGAATGACACTACCCAATTTGGAAGGAGGAACAGCATTATGAAAAAGCGATTTATGAGCATACTGCTCATCTTGTGCATAGTATTGACCCTGATGCCTGCAACGGTGTTTGCCACAGAGTGGACAACAAGTAATACCATTATTGATGATTGGTATTATCTCCGCTGCATGAACAATTACCTCAATTTGACTGCCGACGGGGCCG
>DPSW01000423.1:0-2439 GCA_003527145.1 Clostridiaceae bacterium
TTATGATCGTGAAGAAGAGGACTATCCGCTTCATTCTGATTTTCCCCCAAATCTCTTAAAGTAATTTGAATCAAACGCACGATCTTGGGCATAGCTGAAGTATGCTCTATACTTCAGCTATGCCTTATTAATCCCAGATCAGATAAAGTAGATTGAATGCCTTGACGTAGATAGATTTTAATAATCGATTTCCAACTTATATACTTTATCATCAACACGAGCTTCTGCAATGTCTACTCTAGCTATACCGCTTATGCCGCAATTGCAACATGAACAGCTGCAAGCAAACGTTNNCCCTAGCTAAGGATATTCTTTAACTTTCTCCGCAAAGCTCTTCCTTAACTTCTGCCAGAGATAGGCTTGCATTTCTCCCGCTTTAGTCCCTCTTTCAGTTTATAGCACATCTTCAATTGCTTCTTCCCCAGAAAGTACATTAACAATATATTGAGCCATATTTCTTTGATCATTTTCGTTCAAAATGTTAAAAAAAGCTTTATTAGCACCCTCATATTTATTCTTTTTATTGTCTATAAAAGCTCTATCAACCATGAGATAGCTCATTTGCNNTGGACTGTTCCACCTCTGCATAATCTATCTTTATATTGGACAGGTTGAAGCAATCTATAGGAGTTCTAAATCTATACCTGGCCAATAATTCTATTTCCTTGAAAAAATCTTCATTATATTCTTCATAATATATGCTCAATATCGAAGCATCTGCCTTTACTGCTTGAGAAATCATATAGGGAATTATACCGAATCCTTGTGCAATATCTTTGTTTATTGCCATAATGCCTCCCGGTATCCCAATGATTATCACATCCGGCTTCTCGTTAATTTCTATTCTTTTTACCATCCTATTGAATAAAATTACTTTATCTTGTTCAGCTATGTCATTGTTAAGCATGAAATCCGGAAAAGAATGAAAGCCAAAAATATTACCGTAATTTTTACTCCCGATTTGGCTTACATTATAGCCTAGGCTTTTTAACCCTTCCCATAGCGAAAGCTGAATATTGAATTTTTGAGTTCTATCTCCAAGCCCTAAAACAAATATGACAGGGACATCCATATCCAAAATATTAGTAAACTGAGGCATGTCCGGCTTTTTCTCATCCACAAAGTGCCGAAATGAAACATTATTGTTACTGCATAACTCCTCCAAAAGTTTTAAGTGGGAAGATTCAATTCTCTTAAGGCTTATGATATCCTTACCTTTGGAAGCCAGAAGCTCTAGCTTTGGGTAAACTATTTTTTCGAAATCAAGCTCCTTAAATGAATCTACTAAAGCAACAGCATCATAATCCTTATCATTATANNCTCAAAATCTTTGACTACTTTAAACCCAAGCTCGTCTCCCCCATCAGCAGCTCCTGCATCCTTGCCTACCAATCCCCATCCTCTGGGGGAAACAGCTCCTATAGAGTCAAAAGCTTTGTTGAGATGATTGAATCTTATCAAAAAAGCAGATTCACTGTCATATGGATATACCAAAGCTCTTTTCCTATCCATCACAATACCTCCTCTTCCAAAGCATATGCTGCTTCATCACTGAAAGCATATCCCATTTCCCTCATCATGCAATAGTTTTTCATGCGTTCTTCAGTATTATGCCTAACTCCGGCACAATTGGAAAGCTTTTTCTCCCTAGATAGTCCCTCTATATTATCTGCAAAAGCAGCACATAAATCACAAAATCTATAGGCCCAGCAATTCCTACATATATCTTCTGTAAGCCTTCCTATATTAAGGATTTTATCCATTTTATCCAAATCAAAGCCATCATATATATTNNTGACTCTCTCGCAGGGATAGAATGTGCCGCTTGTATCCATGAAAAGGCGGTTCAACCCCGGAACACAAGGCCCTCCGTGATGTTCTTTATTGGATACGCTTTTATATTGCTTTCTTTCATTTATGCTTTCTATAGATTTTGCAAATTCAGTTTCATATAGCTTGGAAGCATATATTTTATCCAGCCTTCCTAGCTTATATAACATAAATTTAAATCTTTGATAATTACTATCGATGTAAAAGCTTTCTTTCATCCTTAGATTTTTATTTGAATATTGATTGCTTATTAAAGTGGTATTGATCCTAAAATCCTTGATATCCTCATATTCGCAAAAAAAATTGTTGGTACATTCAAAGTCTGTAGTAGCGTCCAGCACTGCATTGAAGCTTATATTTTTCTTAACAAATTCAGGATGCTTTTCCCTCAATTCGGCTATGTTTTCCATTATCACTTTAAATGTACCTTTCCCGTTGGAAGCAAATTTACGATTTTTATCGTGTATCTCCTCAGGGCCATCTAAGCTGACCAATATATGAATGTCATTCTCAACCATATAGTCAGCTGTCTTTCCCTTAAGCAAGGTTCCGTTGGTAGTCATATTGAAAAATATATTTCGCCCCTCTGCCTGCTCCTTTGCATATTCC